>NZ_LAVM01000073.1:0-28184 GCF_001083815.1 Nocardiopsis sp. SBT366
GGCCCCTGACCCCCGGCCACGCCGTGGACTGGCTCGCGGAACGCGCCCTGGAGTCCCCGGGCGAACTGACCCTCGTGGCGATCGGCCCGTTGTCCAACGTCGCGGCCATGCTCGCCCGTCACCCCGAGGCCGGTCCGGCGTTCAGGGAGATCGTCATCATGGGCGGGGCCGCCTTCGCCCAGGGCAACGTCACCCCGGCGGCGGAGTTCAACTTCCACGCCGACCCCGAGGCGGCCCGCTACGTCCTGGAGTCCGGCCTGCCGGTGCGGATCGTGGGGCTGGACGTCACCCGCGCCGCGCTGTACCCGCTCTCCGAGGCCGAACACCTGGCCACCCTGCCCGGCACCGCCGGGATCGCCGGAGAACTCCTGCGCGCCTACGCCGTGCGCTACCTGGAACGGTTCGGTGTCCCGGCCGTCCCCGTGCACGACGCCCTGGCCGTCGCGGCCGTCAGCCATCCCGACCTCATCGGCTGGGAAGAGGGCAGCGCGTCCGTGGAGTGCTCCGGTGAACTCACCCGGGGAGCCCTCGTCGCCGACGTGCGCACACCCGACCGAACTCGCGACGTACGCGTGGGCCGTACCGTCGACGCCGACGCGTTCTCCGCCCTGCTTACCGAGGGCATCGCCCGCCACCGCACGCGCCCCACCGCCTGAACCGGGCACGCACCAGCCCCCTGAACCAGGCACCCGCCCACTCGAAGGGAACCCGACACCGATGTCCCACGCCCAGCTCAGCGCAGACCTGCTCATCCAAGGCGGGGAGGTCGTCTCCGTGCACACCGGCCAGGTGTGGCGGGCCGACGTCGCCGTGAGCGGTGACCGCGTCCGCGCGGTGCTGCCCCCGGGGACGCCGGTGCGGGCCGAACGGACCCTCGACGCCACCGGGCTCGTCGTCGCGCCCGGCTACGTGGACGCCCACATGCACATCGAGAGCTCGCTGCTGGCACCGGCCGAGTTCGCCCGGGTCACGCTGGCGCGCGGCACCACGACCGTGCTCGCCGACGCCCACGAGATCGTCAACGTCGCCGGACGCGACGGGCAGGCCTGGATGATCGAACAGGGCGGCGACACGGCGCAGTCCATGCGCTGGGCGGTGCCCTCGTGCGTGCCCGCGCTGGACGGGTTCGAGACCGCCGGGGCGCGGCTCGACCACACCGACATCGCGCAGATGCTGGAGTGGGAGGGCGTCACCACGCTCGGCGAGGTGATGGACTACCGGGCGGTGGTCAACGGCGACGCTCGCATGCACGCCATCATCGACGCGGCCCGGCGCCGGGGCGTGCGCCTGGACGGGCACTGCCCCAACCTCTCCGGCGCGGAACTGGGCGAGTACCTGTGGGCCGGGATCGACTCCGACCACTGCAAGAACACCGCCGAGGTCGCCGTGGAGAAGGCCCGCCTGGGCATGCTGCTCATGCTCCAGGAGAAGTGCCTGACCCCTGAGGTGGTCCGCGCCCTCCTGGACCTGCCCCACCTGCCCGACTTCTGCCTGGTCACCGACGACATCGTCGTGGACGCCATCGTGACCACCGGCCACCTGGACCGGGTGGGTTCGGTGGCGCTGGAACGCGGTCTGCCCCCGCTGGCGGTGCTGCGCGCGCTCACCCTCCAGCCCGCCCGCAGGCTCGGCCTGGACGACCGGGGGACCGTCACCCCCGGCAAGCGCGCCGACCTCGTGCTGCTGCGCTCGCTCACCGAACTCACCCCCGTCGTGACCATCGCGGGAGGGGAGGTGGTGGGTCGCGACGGCGCCCCGGTCGACGGCCCCGGCCCCGCACCGGAGCACGGGTTCGGCGCGACCGTCCGGATTGACGCCCCCCGCGCCGAGACCGCGCGCTGGAGGGTCGACCTGCCCGACGGAGAGCACGCCTTCCGCGCGATGCGGGTGAACGGCGTGGACACCTACACCGAAGCCGACGAGGTGGTGCTCCCGGTCCGCGACGGGGTGGTCGACTGGCAGGGCCGCACCGCCGTGGTGGCCGTGTTCGAACGCCACACCGGGCACGGCGGGGTGTCCTTCGCCCCGGTCGTCGGACAGGACCTCGGGGCGGGCGCGTTCGCCACGACCTACGCCCACGACAGCCACAACCTCACCGTGGTCGCCACCACCGAGGACGCCCTGCTCACCGCCACCGCCGACGTGGTGTCCTGGGGCGGAGGCATGCGGCTGGTCCGCGAGGACGGGCCGGGCGCCGGTCTGCCCCTGCCCATCGGCGGGGTCATGTCGGAGCGGCCCGCGGACGAGGTGGCCGAGGCCTCCCGCAGGCTCCGCGCCGAGCTGGCCGCCTGGGGATGGGACAACCGCAACGCCTTCATGAGCCTGTCCACCCTCACCCTGGCGGTTTCACCGAGCGTGAAGATCACCGACCGCGGGCTGGTGCGCGTGGTGGACCGGGCCTGGGAACCGGCCACTGTTGTCAGGGCGACCCCGGCGACGTAGAACGAGGGTGTGGGACCGGCCGCGCCCAGCGGCCGGACCGCCACCTTCACCGCAGGAGGCCGCCATCACACCCCCCGAATCCGGCTGTCCGTACCGTTTACGCCCCGACGGCACCGCCTTCCACGAAGAGGTCGCCGAACTCCGCCAACGCGAGGCCGCCGTTCGCGTGGAGCTCCCCGGAAACCTGGTCGCCTGGGCGATCACCCGACACGACCTCCTCCGGGAACTGCTGAGCGATCCGAGGGTCTCCCGGGACTTCCGCGCGCACTGGCCCGACCACGACCAGGTCGGACACGACTGGCCACTGGCCGCCCTGGTCTTCCTGGAGAGCTTCATCAACCGCTACGGGGAGGAACACCGGAGGCTGCGCCGTAAGGTCACCCCCGCCTTCACCCCCGGCCGTATCCGCCTGATGGAGGACACCGTCCGCGATCGGGCCCGCTTGTTGGTCGCCGACATCGCCGCCACCGAACCCGGCCAGGAGGTGGACCTGCGCGCGGCCCTGGCCCGCCCGCTCACCATGTGGGTGATCAGCGAACTCTTCGGTGTCCCCGAGGAGCTGCGGGATCGGCTCGGCACGGCGATGGACGCGGGCGTCGACACCACGGCCGAGCCTGAAGCGGTCCTGGCCCAGCAGTTGGAGCTGTTGACCTGTCTGGAGCTGCTCGCCGAGCACAAGCGCGCCCATCCCGCAGCGGACCTCACCGGGGACCTGGTCGCCCCGGAGGTCGGTGAGCCGCTGCCCCACGCGGACCTGATCGGCACGCTCCTCCTCATGATCGGAGCCGGGTACGAGACCACCGTCAACCTCATCGCCAACTCGGTGCACTCGCTGCTGGCGCACCCCGAGTACCGTGACCGCCTGGTCGACGGCTCGCTGGCGGCCGACGAGGTGGTGGAGGAATCGTTGCGCCTGGACCCGCCCGCCAAGTACGTGCCGCTGCGCTACGCGGTGGAGGACATCGACGTCGAAGGGGTTCTGATCCGCAAGGGCGAACCCATCCTGGTCGCCTTCGGCGCCCCCGGCCGGGACCCGGAGCTGAATCCGGACCGCCCGGAGGTCTTCGACCCGGACCGCGAGTCCAAGGTGCACCTGTCCTTCGGCCACGGAGCGCACTTCTGCGTGGGTGCCCACCTGGGCCGCATGGAGGCCCGGGTCGCCCTGGAGGAGCTGTTCACGGCCCTGCCGGGGCTCGCCCTCACGGAGCAGGGACGGGACCGGGCCCCGATACCATCGCTGCTGATCAACGGCCCGCTCCACGTCCCGGCGGTTCCCCACCCGACCTCCTGACCCGGGCCGCGTGCGAGTTCCGGTGGCGATCGCAGTGCGCAGATGTGCGGTCGCCACCGGGTGCGCCAGCCTTCCGGATACCGGCTCTCCAGGAGCAGCCAACGTCTCCCGTACGTCCCTGCACCTGTCGCGGTGACTCCGCGCCGGTTGGCTCCTCACCCCACCCGCGCCAGCCCCTCCACCCAGCGGCGCGAGCAGTTTCGAGCCATCCGCTCACGTGCTGCCCCGACCCGTCCACGCTCGTGCTGAACTCGGGCGGACTCGTCTGCTGGGGAGATGGGGAGGCACCCATGACCTCCTGGAGCAGCGAAGCCCGCGCGGGTGCCGATGACGCCTGGCTCGCCGACGTCGCCAAGCGGATCAGGGACGCCAAACCCTGGCGGGTCCTTCCGGGGCCCGATGAGCCTTGTGTCCCAGAACCTCACTTCCCCGGGAAGTTCTGCGGTTCCTCGCGGGGGCAACGTGGGTCGCGATGTCAGTGGCGCCGGTCACGGTCTCCGTGGGGAGGAATGGTCCGCAACGTCCACGACGCCAGAAAGCCTCCACCACAATGCTCCCTGGTCCGGCGCGTGATCGACTCCCTGAGTGGAGAACAGGCTGGCGTATTCACCTCCGTTCACTGTCGCTCCCAGGGCGCCGGTTTCTCCCGCCGGTACACGCGTTCCGCTTTCTCACGTTCCGGCTGCTCTCTAGTCTGATTCTGCCGACATAAGCGATAACCCCCCACATCTGGAGCAGCCCGTGTTCATCACCGCCGTGCGCGGCAAGCACGACGACAACCCCACCTCCGATGGGCACAAGCCGCCGATCCCTTCGCTCACCCCCGATGACGGGGGCTTTGGCTGCGGCAAGCACGAGGGGGGCGACAAGTAGTGCTTCCCGAACACGAAAAGCTGATCGCCCGCCTCGTGCGGGCGGGCGACCTGTCCCCGCACTGGCGCACCGCGTTCGAGAAAGTCGAGCGACACCGTTTCCTCCCGGACCGGATCACCAGTCTGAACGGCGCCACCGTGGACAGGCTTCGGGACGAGGCCCGGTGGTTCGAGCTGGCCTATGACGACATCCCGGTCGTCACCCAGACGGACGACGGCGCCGAGGGCGGCTCCGGGTATCCGACCAGCTCCGCTTCACAACCGTCGATCGTCGCCGACATGCTTCGCCGCCTGGACGTCTTCCCGGGTATGCGCGCACTGGAGATCGGAACCGGCACGGGGTACAACGCGGCCCTCCTGTCGCACCTGCTCGGTGACGGCGAGGTGACCAGCATCGAGGTGGACGCGGAGCTGGCCGAGCTGGCTCGGATCCGGTTGATGTCGGCCGGGTTCACCCCGCTGGTGGTCACCGGTGACGGAACCCAGGGCTGGCCTGCCCGCGCCCCCTATGACCGGGTGATCTGCACCGCCGCCGTGCAACGCGTCCCCTACCACTGGGTCGCCCAGACCTGTCCTGGCGGGAGGATACTCACCCCTTGGGGCAACGCCTTCCACAACGGGGTCCTCGCGGAACTCCGGGTGGGATCACATGGCACGGCGCACGGGCGCTTCGGGGGTGGCGTGGTGTTCATGTGGGTGCGTGACCAGCGCGTGCCGAGGAGCGTCGTCGAGACCTACGTCCACCCCGAGGAACAGGGGTTCGAGACCAGCCGAACGGAGCTGCACCCGTACGAGCCGATCAACGACTTCGACGCGAGGTTCGCCATCGGGCTGCGCATGCCCACCGTGCTGAACCGGGTCGAGTTCGCGGAGGCAGGGGATGGGCGGTTCACGGTCTACCTGGTCGACCCCGACACCGCCTCCTGGGCGTCCTGGCACATCGACCCGGAACAGCGGGGGACCGGCTATGAGGTCCGTCAGCACGGTTCACGGGAGCTGTTCGCCGAGCTGGAGTCCGCCTACCGGTGGTGGCGACGGGAGGGTCGCCCCGGACACGCCCGGTTCGGTCTCACGGTGTCCGCCCAGCACCAACGGATCTGGCTGGACGAAGAATCCAATCTGGTCGCCTCCGCAGCCTGACGCTGATGCCTGAGACACGGTGGTGGCCGTCCCGGGCTGGGGCGGCCACCACCGTGCTTGACCGACGGAGTCACCAGAGTTCGAGGACCGGGGCAGGAGGCGGGCGAGGGTCTGGGCGTCGGGGACCTCGGTGAGGCCGGTGGGGCTGGCGATCCAGTAGGAGCCGGTGCGCCCTCCGTACCAGATGATCAGGTGCATCACCTGCTCTACATGGCCAAGCTGCCCAACATCGATGTGCAGGTTCTCCCGTTCTCCGCTGGGTCACATGCCGCTCTCGTTGCATCTTTCAGCATCCTGGATTTCCCGGAACCCTCGGATCTCCCCATCGTCTTCATCGAGACAGCTACCGAAGGGCTGTTCCTGGAAGAGGCAGACGAAGTTGAGAAGCATAGTGTTACCTTCAGCGATGTTCAGGGCTCCGCACTCAGCACCGCTCAGTCCGCCAAGTTCATCGCAGACGTTCTGAAGTCCCTAGAGAGTGAATGATGATCTACGAGCTGGAGTTCCGTAAGAGCAGCTACAGTGGCCACGGCCAGAACTGTGTGGAGGTTGCTAACTTCCCCGGCTTCCGTATGAGCAGCTACGACGGCAATCGTGCCGAGTGTGTCGAGGTCGCACACACCCCCACGAGTTTCCGGAAGAGCAGCTACAGCGGGCAGGAACCCAATTGCGTCGAGGTGGCTGACCTGCCCTGCGGAGCGGCTGTCCGGGACTCGAAGAACCCCTCCAAGGGCCACTTCCCCTTCCCCGCTGACGAGTGGTCGGCCTTCCTCCGCTCCGCTCGTCGCTGACCCCGCGAACCACCCCTCCCACCTCGGCTGAGATCCGGGCGGTGCTGCCCGTCCCAACAGAACGAGCCAGCACGGCCCGGGCTCACTCCTCCTCGAAGCGCAGCTCGGTCGCCGCTGACAGGTCGATGCCGTATCGACCGTAGACCTTGGTGGTGTTCTCGCCCGTCAGATCCGACTCCGCGTACCCGAGCAGGGCCGCCACCCGCACCACCTCGGCTCGGCTGCCCGCCTCGATCTCCAGGTAGTCAGGGATACGCGGCCAGGTGTCGATCTCCAGCTGAGCGCCGTCCAGAGTGAAGCTGTGCCTGCGGTTCTCCTGGTACGCCTTGGGCACGTACCCCAGCTTGCCCAGCAGGGCGTTGGCGGCCTCGAAGTCACCGACAGTGGTCTCGGTCTCCCGGGTACCCCCGATCGAGTCCGAGTCGATCTCCTTCACCGTGAGCGTCACCTCGTTCCCAGTGTCACGCAGACGCACCCATCGTGAGGCGTCACCGGGGTCGATGTCGTAGACATACCTGCGCTGGAGCACCTCCCCGAGGTCCGCGCCGCCCTTGTCGAGGATGAGCCGGGCCACAACGGCGGGGTCGATGTCCAGGACCTTGGCCTCGTACTCGATCGTGCTCATGGAGCCGGATCCCTTCATCGAGGGGTGAACGCGCCAGAGACCCGACGCGCGTGTGGTGGGCGGTTTCCAGCCTGGCACGGTCGGTCTGACGGGAACGGCGATCCCGAGAACGGAATCCGCTGGTACGTGAAAGGGCCCGGGGCGCGCACGCCCCGGGCCCTCCCTCATACCGTCACGCAACAGTGCTCACCTGGTCAGGAGAAGTCCTCGACGTTCTCCTCGGTGACCACCTCGACGGGGACCATCACGGTCTCCTCCAGGGCCTCACCGTTGGCGGCGGCGATGGCGTTGCGCACCGCAGTCCTGCCCAGTTCGGCGGGCTGCTGGGCGATCGAGGCGTGCAGCACGCCGTCCGCCACCGCTTCCAGACCCTCGGGGGTGCCGTCGAAGCCGATCACCGCGGCCTCCTCGCCACGCGAGGACAACGCCGCAGCCGCGCCCAGGGCCATCTCGTCGTTCTCCGCGAACACACCGTCGATGTCCCCGCTGCCCTGCAACATGTTGGTCATCACGTCGAGTCCCTTGGAGCGGTCGAAGTCGGCGGTCTGCTCCGCCACCACCTCGATGTCCGGGAACTCCGCGATGCCCTCCTCGAATCCGGCTCCGCGCTCACGGCTGGCGGAGGTGCCCGGGGTGCCCTGGAGGACCACGATCCGGCCCTCCTCACCGAGCGCCTCGGCCATGGCCTGCGCAGCCAAACGCCCGCCCTCGACGTTGTCGGAGGCCACCAGGGTCGCGACCTCGGCGTCGGTCACCCCACGGTCGGCCGCGATCACGGGGATGTCGGCGTTGTTGGCGCCTCCCACCGGGGGACCGGCGGCGTCGGAGTCGACCGGGTTGACCACCATGGCGTCCACACCGGTGCTGATGAAGTTCTGGATCTGGTCCGCCTGCTGGGAGGCGTCGTCCTGGGCGTCGGTGACCACCAGGTTCACTCCGGCCTCGTCGGCCTCGGCCTGGGCGCCGTCCCTCATCTGGATGAAGAACGGGTTGTTGAGCGTGGACACCGACATGCCCACGCGGGGACCGTCGGAGGAGGAGTTGGGGACGAGGAAGGACAGCGCGCCCACCACCACGGCGGTGACGGCCGCAGCGATCGCGAGCTGGATCCCGCGTCGGCCCCTGCTCACCGAAGCTCCGGCCCCGGTGCCGCCGTCAGCACCACCGGAACGGCGGCGCAGGGTGTCGAACAGGACCGCCAGGGCGATGACCACACCGATCACGACCTGCTGCCAGAACGCGGAGACCGACAGGAGGTTCAGCCCGTTGCGCAGCACCGCGAGGATGAGCGCACCGATCAGCGTGCCGAAGGCCGTCCCGACGCCACCGGCCAGGCTGGCACCACCGATGACCACGGCGGCGATGGCGTCCAGCTCGTACCCCTGCGCGGCCTGCGGCTGCGCGGAGGCCAGACGGGAGGCCAGGATGACACCGGCCACCGCGGCGAACAGGCCCGAGAGCGCGTAGATGCCCAGCTTCTGGCGCTTGACCCGGATACCGGACAGGCGCGCCGCCTCCTCGTTGCCGCCGATCGCGTACATCGCGCGGCCCGTGAAGGTACGGCGCAGGATGACGGCGGTGACCAGGCCCATCACGACCATGATCAGCACCGGCACGGGCAGCCATCCACCGATCGAACCGCCCAGGGCGGCCACGGAGTCGGGCAGTGCGATGGGGCTTCCCTCGGAGATCACCAGGGACAGACCGCGCCCCACGGAGAGCATCGCCAGGGTGGCGATGAACGGCGGGAGCTTGCCGTAGGCGATCAACGCACCGTTGACCAGACCGCACGCGGTACCCGTGGCGGCTGCCAACGGCAGTGCCAACCAGACCGGGACCCCCTCGACCGTCGCCAGGAACGCCAGCACCGTCGCGGACAGCGCCGCGACCGAACCCACGGACAGGTCGATCCCGCCCGCGATGATCACGAAGGTCACGCCGAAGGCCAGGACCGCGATCACGGCGGCCTGGACACCCACGTTGAGCAGGTTCTGCGCGGTGAGGAAGTCGCCGGACAGCAGCGACATGACCACGACCAGGACGGCCAGGGCGGTCAGCGCGCCGTTCTCCAACAGGAAACGCCGCAGGGCGGGCCAGACGCCGCCGGTCTTCTCTGTGTCAGTGGCCATGGGGGCCCTCCACTCCGTTCTCTTCTGTGCGGGGCGCGGCGGCCAGAGCCAGGGACATCACGGCGTCCTGCGTGGCGTCCTCGGCGGTCAGCTCCCCGGTGATGCGGCCCTGGGCCATGACAAGGACGCGGTCGCTCATGCCCAGCACCTCGGGGAGGTCACTGGAGATCATCAGCACCGCGTGCCCGGAGGCGGTCAGTTCGTTGACCAGGCGGTAGATCTCGACCTTGGCGCCGGCGTCCACGCCGCGTGTGGGCTCGTCGAGGATCAGCACCTTGGAGTCGGCCAGCAGCCACTTGCCGATGACGACCTTCTGCTGGTTGCCGCCGGACAGGGTGCGCACGTGCTGGTCGATGCCGGACATGCGGACTCCGAGCTCACCGGCGATCCGTCGGGCGGAGGCCCGCTGCCCCGAGCGGTCCACGAACCCCGCCCGACTGGTCGGACCGAGGGTGACCAGGCCCAGGTTCTCCTCCACGGAGGCGTCCAGAACCAGGCCCTGACCCTTGCGGTCCTCGGGGACCAGGCCGAGCCCGGCCCGCATGGCGGCGTTGACGTCCCCACCGGACAGCGAGCGGCCGAGCACCTCGACCACGCCCGCGTCGTAGGGGTCGGCGCCGAACACCGAGCGCGCGACCTCCGTGCGGCCCGCGCCCACGAGCCCGGCGAGTCCGACGACCTCGCCCGCGTGTACGTCGAGGTCCACGTCCTTGAAGTGACCGTTCCGGGTCAGGCCGCGCACCCGGAGCAGCGGCTCGCCGGGCTCGGGGCGCTCGCGCGGGTACTGTTCCTCGATGCTGCGCCCCACCATCAGGCGCACCAGCTCGTCCTCGGGGGTGTCGGCGCCCACGTGGGCCACCGAACGGCCGTCGCGCAGGACCGTCACGCGGTCGGCGAGCGCGGCGATCTCCTCCAGGTGGTGCGTGATGAAGACGATTCCCACGTCCTCGTCGCGCAGGCGCCCGGCGATCTCGAAGAGCCGCTCGACCTCCCCCGTGGTGAGCACGGCGGTGGGCTCGTCCATGATGAGGACCCGCGCCTCCAGGCTCAGCGCCTTGGCGATCTCCACCATCTGGAGCTGGGCGATGCCCAGACCGCGCACCTTGGCGCGCGGGGAGACGTTCACGCCCACCCGGTCCAGCAGCAGCGCCGCCTCGGCCTCCATCCGCCTGTGGTCGATGAGCCCGAACCGGCGGGGCTGACGCCCCAGGAAGATGTTCTCGGCCACCGTGACGTCGGGGACCAGGTTGAACTCCTGGTAGATGGTGGCGATACCCAGGCGCGCGGCGTCCTGGGCGTCGCGGATGACGACCTCGTCGCCGTCCACGAGAAGGCGGCCCCGGTCGGGCCGGTGCGCACCGGAGAGCACCTTGATGAGGGTGCTCTTCCCGGCTCCGTTCTCGCCGAGCAGGGCGTGGACCTCGCCTCGGCGGAGGTCGAAGCCGACGTCGTCGAGGGCCACCACCCCCGGAAAGGCCTTGCGTACGCCCTCGATGCGCAGCAGTTCGTGCGGGCTACTCACGTGCGGCTCCTCCTGTCTGGGGTGGAGTGGCGGGCTCGCCGCAGGAGCGGCGGACGACCAGGTGGGCGGGCAGGACGGTCGAGGTGGCCGGTTCGCCCGCGATGAGCGCGGCCAGGGCCCGTACCGCGACCCGCCCCAGTTCGGCGGTGGGCTGGGAGATCGTGGTGATCGGCGGGTCGGTGTGGGAGAACCACGGGATGTCGTCGAAGGCGGCCAGCCCGATGTCGTCCGGCACGCGCAGACCCCGCGCGGAGATCGCGTCGAGGGCGCCCAGCGCCATGAGGTTGTCGGTGGCGAAGACGACGTCCGGGGGTTCGGGCAGGTCGAGGAAGCGTTCGGTGGCCAGGCGCCCGCTCTCGGCCTGGAAGTCGCCCCGGCCCACGTAGGCCTCCGGGAGCGGGAGGCCGTGCCCGGCCAGGGCCTCGCGGAAGGCGTTGAGGCGTTCGCGGCCGGTGGTGGTGGCGGCCGGGCCCGTGATGACGGCGATCCTGCGGCGGCCCAGTGCGAACAGGTGGTCGACCAGGTCGCGGATGGCGTCCCTGCCGTCCGCGCGCACCACGGGGGCGTCGGCACCGGGGATCCAGCGGTCCACGAAGACCACGGGGGTGGGACCGGCGGCGGCTTCGAGCGTGGTGGGGGAGTGGCCGTCGGCGGGGGAGACCAGCAGCCCGTCGATGCGCCGCTCCAGCAGACCCCGGACGTGGTGGTCCTCCAGGTCGGCCCGCTCGTCGGCGTTGCCGATGATCACGCTGTACCCCAGGGCGCGGGCCTCCTCCTCCACGGCCCGGGCGAGCTCGGTGAAGTAGGGGTTGAGGACGTCGCTGATGACCAGTCCGATGGTGCCGGTCCGGTCTGTGCGCAGGGAACGCGCCACGACGTTGGGCCGGTAGCCCAGGGCGTCGACGGCCGCGAGGACCTTCTGCCGGGCGCCGTCGCTGACGGACGGGTGCCCGTTCAGGGCCCGGGAAACGGTGGCCACGGACAGCCCCGACGTGGCGGCGACGTCCTTGATACTCACCACCCCGGACCACCGACCCTGCTGTGTTCCGGGGTGTGGCCACCGGGGCTGACGACCCGCATGGAAACGATTACATGTGCGATCACGAAGACATGATGCGTCATGAGCACAGGAATTCACAAGTCAGAGTCGGCTGGCACCAGTGCGTACCGGCTCGCAACGCCCGTGAGTGGGGCGGTGCCGACCTGTGTGCACGGGTCTCACATGAGGGATCCCTCGGCCGCCCGAGGGTGCTGAACTGGTCAGACGGCGACCCGGGCGGGCATCAGGGGTGCCGGTGCAGGTGCGCGCTCCAAGGGAGGGTCGCGCGGCCCGAAGCTCCGTTCCGCCGAACGGGCGGGACGGTGGAGTGTTCACGATCGGGTGGTCGTCGCGTGCCCCGCGTGTTCCATGCCGATCTCCCTCGTTCGTCCGTTGGGACCGCGACGGCTGGGGCACTGCGCCTGGAGCCGTGTTCGTTGGGGTCGACCTCGCTCGCCGTCCGGCGGGGGCTGCGGTGATTGGAACTGTTGCGACGAGTGGGCCGGGGGAACCGAGTTCCTCGGGGCTGGCCCTCACTCGCTCATCGTGCGGCGAAGGCCGCGATGGCTGGGGCACTGTTGCGCCGGGTGGGTCGGAGCGCCTCGTTCCTTGGCCCCGTCGCTCATTGTGCGGCTAGGGCACGGCGACGGCCCGGAGCTCCGTTCCGCCGAACGGGCGGGGCGGTGGTGGCTTCATCGAGGCCACTCGCTCGTCGTGCGGCGAGTACTGCGACGGTTCGAGCGCCGTTGCCCTGAGTGGGGGCGTGTTCGTAGGGGGCGACCCTCGCCCGTTCGTCCGTTGGGACCGCGACGGCTGGGGCACTGGTGCGCCGGGTGGGCCGGGGCACCATGTTCCTTGGGTGCCCTTGCTCCTCGTCCCGCCGGGGACGACCCAGGCGCTCGCGGCGGCGGCTCCGCCACCGGCGCGAGCCTGGGAAGAGCGCTCCCTAGTGGGCCTCGTCCTCTCCGGGGGAGACCAGGATGTGCTCGGCCATGAGGCGTTCGGCCTCGGCCCCGTCGCCCTGCGCGAAGGCCTTGAGCATGCGCGCGTGCGCGTCGAGGTACAGGCTGGCCTTGACCGGGTCCTTCCAGCGCGAGACGGTCTCCAGGATGGGGTTGTTGCGCCGGAGCGAGCGGACGTGACCGCTCAGGAAGGCGGGACCGCCGACGTCGGCGACCATCTGGTGGAACAGGCGGCTGTCCCGGGCCAGGTCCTGCGAGTCGGCCGTGTCGCGTGCGGCGACCATGCGGTCGTGGACCTCGGTCAGCTCGGCCAGCTGGGCGGCGGTGATCCGCTGGGCCGCGAGCCGCGCGCTCAGACCCTCCACCGACGCGCGCAGGAGCCGGAGTTCCTCGGCCGCCTCGACACCGAGCCCGGAGACGGTGGCGCCGTGGTGCGCGCGGTAGGTCACCAGCCCGTCGCTCTCCAGACGGCGCAGTGCCTCGCGCACGGGGGTGATGGAGACCCCCAGACGGGTGGCGACCTCGTCCTGGTTGACGGAGGCGCCGGGGGGATGGACCCCGTTCACGATCTCGTGCCGCAGCGTCTCGTGTACGTACTCGGCCTTGCTCGTCGGGGGACGCCCGGTACGCGGGAGCCCCGCTGTCTCCCCGCTACCAGAGGCGGACAAGAGCGGACCTCCCCGTCGACACGATGTTCATGGAACCAAGCTTAGAGGTCCGGTGCCGCTGTCCCGCCGGGGCTGGCGGGGTCTCGGGGGGTGGGATTCCTCGCCCACCCCCTTGCGTGTGTTCATATATCTTATAAGTTGTTTGCTATGAGATCACTGGGCAACTTGAAGGTCGTCGACGCGGCCACGCTCTTCGCCGGTCCGATGGCCGCGACCTACCTGGGCGACTTCGGGGCCGACGTCGTCAAGGTCGAGCACCCCCGGCGGGGCGATCCCGCCCGGGGGCACGGGCCCACCAAGGACGGCGTCGGGCTCTGGTGGAAGATGCTGGCCCGCAACAAGCGCACGACCACCCTCGACCTCTCCCAGCCCGAGGGGCAGGAGGTCGCCCTCCGTCTGCTGGACGAGGCCGACGTCCTCATCGAGAACTTCCGGCCCGGCACCCTCGAACGCTGGAACCTGTCCCCCGAGACGCTCCTCGAGCGCAACCCCCGGCTCATCATCGCCCGCGTCACCGGATTCGGGCAGAAGGGGCCGATGGCCCACCGCCCCGGGTTCGGGACGCTCGCCGAGGCCATGAGCGGTTTCGCCTCCATGACGGGGCAGCCGGACGGTCCGCCCACGCTCCCGCCCCTGGCCCTGGCCGACGGGATCGCGGCGCTCGCCGTGGCCTACGCCGTCATGGTCGCCGTGCACAACCGCGAGGAGACCGGCAGGGGCCAGGTGATCGACCTGGCCATCATCGAGCCGATCCTCACGGTCCTGGGCCCGCAGCTCACGGCCTACCACGCGACCGGGGCGATCCCGGAGCGGACCGGCAACCGGTCCACCAGCAACGCCCCCCGCAACACCTACCGCACCCGGGACGGCCGCTGGCTGGCGATCTCGACCAGCGCCCAGTCCATCGCCGAGCGCGTGATGCGCCTGGTCGGCCGGGAGGACCTCGTGGACGAGCCCTGGTTCGCGTCCGGCCGCACCCGCTACGAGCACGCCGACGAACTCGACGAGGCCGTCGGCTCGTGGATCGCCGAGCGCGACGCGGACGAGGTGATCGAGGAGTTCGACCGCGCCCAGGCGGCCATCGCGCCCATCTACGACGCGTCCGACATCGCCACCGACCCGCAGTACCAGGCCCTGGAGACGATCGTGCACGTCCCGGACGACGAACTCGGGAGCGTGGCGATCCAGAACGTGCCCTTCCGTCTGTCCGAGAGCCCCGGCGAGATCCGGTGGGTCGGACCGCCCAAGGGCCGCCACACCGACGAGGTCCTGGCCGAGCTCGGCTACTCCGAGGAGGCCCGGGCCGGGCTGCGTGAAGCGGGGGTCATCTGATGAGCGGCACCCAGGCGCCACTGGTCACGTGGCTCTACGTACCGGGTGACCGGCCCGAGCGCTTCGCCAAGGCGGTCGCCTCCGGGGCGGACGCCGTCATCCTCGACCTGGAGGACGCGGTCCTGCCCTCGGCGAAGGAGGCTGCCCGGCGCAACGTGCGGGCCTTCCTGGAGGAGCGCGGCGCGGCCGCCGCCGATGACGGGGTGCGGGTGCACGTCCGGATCAACGCCCCGCACAGCGAGTGGGCCGCGCTCGACGCCGCCGCCGTGGCGGCCGGGGGAGCGGACGGGGTGCGGGTGCCCAAGATCGAGTCGGCGCGGGACGTCGACCACGTCGTCGACGCGGTCGGCGAGGGCGTGCCCGTGGACTGCCTCCTGGAGTCGGCGCTGGGCGTGGAGAACGCCCCGGAGATCGCGGCGCACCCCGCCGTGCGCTCGTTGGCCCTGGGCGAGGCGGACCTGACCGCCGAGCTGGGTCTTCGCGGAGACGAGGCCTTCTCCTGGCTGCGGACCCGCATCGTCGTCGCCTCGGCCGCCGCCGGACTGGCCGCTCCGGGGATGGCCGCCTACATCGACGTCCAGGACACCGAGGGCCTGTACCGCTCCTGCCTGCGCGGGCGCGACGGCGGACTCTTCGGCCGCTCGGCGATCCACCCGCGGCAGGTCCCGGTGATCCGGCGCGCCTTCACCCCCTCCGAGGAGGAGGTGTCCCGCGCCCGCCAGATCGCGGAGGCGGCCGAGGGCGCTTCCGCGGAGTCGGTCCGGGGCGGCGGCGCGATCGCCCTGCCCGACGGCCGCTTCATCGACGCCCCGGTGGTGGCCGCGGCCCTGCGCACGCTGGCCCTGGCCGAGAGCATCGCCGAACGGTCGGACTGAGGTCCGACCCCCGTTCCCTGAGGCGGGAGGGCGGTTTCCCGTCCCGCCTCAGGGCCCGAGCGACCCCGCGCCGACGAACGGAGCGCCGCGGGGCGCCCGCCACGCGTGCCTTGGGCAAGCCCTCGGCCGTGTGCGCGGTGTGACCGCTTCATTGCAGGTCAGAAGATTTCTGGTGAGCGGTTGACGTCCGACGTAACCTGGGACACACTTCACACAGCGAACTTACACTTCACTGATTGAAACGTTGTTTCGTCCAGGTGAAAAGTGTCGACTATGTGGGCGAGGACGACCTCCCCACCGGGCCGACCGTTCGGCTCCACCGAACGGTCACGCGCCACCCGCGGCGTACTCCGCGCCGCCGTTCCCTGATCACCGAGCCCGGGAGTCTCCCATGCCCTCTGCACTCTTGGCCCTGGCCGCCTTCATCGCGGTCATCATCGTCTGGAGCGCCGTCTTCAAGAGGAACATGGGCGAGGCCATGTTCCTCGGCTTCATCGCCACCTGCCTGTTCGCGGGCAGGGACTTCTTCGGAGCGATGGTCTCCGGCCTCGTGAACACCACCTCGAACGAGGTCATCTACGCCGCGCTGGCCTTCGTGTTCATGGCCTACATGATCGAGCGCACCGGCCTCATCAACAAGATTCTCGACATCCTCAACGCGGCCCTGGGGCGTCTGCGCGGCGGCCCCGCCTACGTGGACGTCGTCGCCTCCGGCGTGATGGGGGCGCTCTCGGGGTCCAACTCCGGCAACGTCGCCTCCACCGGTTCGGTCACCGGTCCGTGGATGGTGCGCAACGGCTTCAGCCGTGCGCGCGCGGCCACGATCCTGGCGGGCAACGGCGGCATGGGCGCCGCCCTGCCGCCCAGCTCCTCCATGGTGATCATGCTCGGCTTCGCAGGCGCCGCCGTCTCGACCGGGGACATCTACCTCGCTCTGCTGGTCACGGGCCTCTATCAGGTCCTGCACCGCCTCGTGATGGCCTTCGTCTTCGTCCGTGTGGACGGCGTTCGGGTCGCCGAGGACGAGGCCCGTCTGCCGCTCGGCCGGGTGTGGAGAACAGGGTGGCCCGCCACCCTCATCTACCTCGGCGCCCTCATTCCCATCGCGGTGACCACCGGCCCGCTCTCGGACTACCTTGGCTCGCCGGACCGGCTCGGGGACGCTCTCGGCGACATCTCCCTGATCACCTGGATCCCGATCCTGATCATCCTCATCGCGGCCATCGTCGGCCGCCGCGAGCTGCCGGGGAACGCGCGCCAGTGGTACGACTTCGTTCTCGCCGCGATGCCGCGCCTGGGCACCATCGGCGCGCTGCTGATCTTCGCGATGGCCGCCAGCGGTGTGCTCGCGGACCTCGGCCTGGCCGAGGACGTCGAGCAGGTGCTGGGCTACTTCAACGCCGGGCCCGTCCTCATGGTGGCGCTGACCGTCTTCCTGGTCGCGGTCGTCTCCATCCCGCTGACCTCCACCGCCGCCCTCACCGCCGTGGGCCAGGTGTCCTTCCTCAGCCTCGTCGCCGTCGGTGTGGACCCGGTGATCGCGCTGGTCGTGCCGCTGGTGGCCGCCTCGACCGAGGGATCCTCCCCGCCCTCCGCTCCGATCTTCATCGCCTCGGGGATCGTGCAGGTCAAGGCGGAGAAGACCTTCGTGCCGCTGATCCTGTTCTACCTCGTGCCGATCATCCTCCTGGCCTGCTTCGTGGGCTGGGGGATCCTGCCCATCTTCGTCGTCTGATCCACCGCGGTCCGGGGCGGGCGGCACGGCGCCGCCCGCCCGAACAGAAAGGGGCACCTGATGTCCGAACGCAAACAGTCGGCGCGCCACATCGCACTGAGCATCCTCCGGGTCCTCTTCGTCGCGACGTTCGCCGGGTTCTTCCTCGTCGCGATCCTCATGGTGCTGGGGCAGCTGCTGGGCACCATCCTGTCGCTGCCCGGGCTCGTCAGCGCGGCTTCGGAGTACCTGCTGGTCCCCTCGGTGACCCTGGCCTCCACCTTCGGTGTCGTCGCGTTCCTGGCCTCCTACCTCCAGACGGACGACCAGGAGACCGCGGCCTGAGCGCACGGCTACCGTCCGTCGTCGAGGTGGAACCAGTCGTCGCAGACAATTTCATGCATTGACAAGTTACTTCGCTAGGTGAAATGTTGGCTGTGTCGCCGAGCGAACACGGCGGCCGCGCCCTCGAAAGGAACCCCATGACGGGACAGACGACACCCCTCCCCGAAGACCTCCACCGACGCCTGGGCTCGCTGCCCGCGGCCAACGTCGGTGACGTGCTCGACCGCCTGTACGTGGCCGAGTCCGCCATCTCCTCCGTCTGGAAGGGCGCGAAGGTGGTGGGACCGGCCTTCACCGTGATGACCGCCGGGGGCGACAACAAGCACATCCACGAGGCCATCGACGCCGCGTCGCCCGGTGACGTCCTCGTGATCGACGGCCAGGCGGCCACGCACCGGGCCCTGCTCGGCGACCTCATGGGCAGGCGCGCCAAGGCACGCGGTCTCGCCGGGTTCGTGGTGGACGGCGCCATCCGCGACGCCGACGACCTGGGCGCCATCGGCTTCCCCACCTGGGCGCGCGCCGTCACCCCGGCCGGTCCCTACCGCAACGGCCCCGGCCTGCTCCAGGTCCCGGTCTCCGTGGGCCGTGTCGTGGTCAACCCCGGCGACGTGATCGTGGGTGACGACGACGGAGTCACCGTCATCCCCAGGAACCGCTTGGAGGAGATCGTGGCCGCCGCCGAGAACAAGCGGGCCAGCGAGGAGGAGGCTCGGGCCAGGATCGCCGCCCTGTAGCATTTGCGGGACATCCAGCTCCATAGTCTGAGGGGTTCCGCAGTGGCCGCAGAGTCGTCGGGCCAGCCCACGGTGCGCAGTGTGGAGCGTGCCCTGGACGTCCTGGAAGCCCTGGAACGCAGCGACACCCCGCTGCGCCTGGTGGACCTGTGCCGCCTGGTGGACCTCCACCCGGCCACCGTGCTCCGGTCGCTGGCGGTACTCCAGCGCAGGGGCCTCGTGGTCACGGAGAACCAGACCTACCGCCTGGGTGTGGCCGTGCTGCGCATGGCCCACGGGTTCCTGGTCAACGACCAGCTCACCCAGCGGGCCCGTCCCGTCATGCAGAGCCTGACCTCGGTCACCGGACTGACCTCCTCCCTGTACGTGCGCAGCGGATTCGAGCGCGTGCTCGCCGTGCGGGTCGACGGCAGTCCCCAACTCCACTACCAGGTTCCGATCGGCCGCTGGTTCCCCCTCTACGTGGGATCCGGCAAGGTCATCGCGGCCCACCTGCCCAAGGACGAGCGGGAGGCCGTGGTGGCGATGTCGGAGGGGTGTGTCAACGCCTCCGGGGAGCCGCTCGACCCCGAACGCGTGCGCAGGGAACTGGACGACATCGACAGGGACGGCCACAGCCTGACCATCGGTGAGCGCGACGTCGCCGTCGCCGCCGCGGCGGTGGCCGTCACCGGCCCGAGCGGTGAGGTGCTCGCCGCCCTCTCCCTGTCCGGCCCCTCCGAACACACCTCACAGGACCGCCTGCGCCAGGCCGTCCCCGAACTCCGAAGAGCAGCCTCCGCCCTCAGCGGGCGGCACCCGCACTCGTGATCCGGCCCAGCGCCTGACCCCTCACCGGGAACGCCGCCCGCCGGACCACGGCGGAGCGGCGACCGGACGGAGCGGGCACCCGTGTGCCGCACCGGACCGTCGTCGGCTCCCACACGACGAAAGGTCACCATGCGCATCACAGTCATCGGTCTCGGTGAGGCCGGAAACATCTACGCCACCGCGCTCACCGGGGCGGGCCACGAGGTCACCGGCTTCGACCCCGGCCCGGCGGCCACCCCGGAGGGTGTCGGCCGCGCCGACTCCGCCCACGCGGCCGTGGCCGGAGCCGAGATGGTGCTGGTGCTCACCTCCGCCTCCGTCGCCCCCGCCGTCGCGGACAGCGTGCTCGGGGCGCTCACCACGGACACGGTCTACGCGGACCTCACCTCCGCCACCCCCGACGTCATGAGGTCGCTCAGCGAGAGGGTTCACGCCACCGGGGCCCGGTTCGCCGACGTGGCCATCCTCGGCCCGATGACCATCGGGGGCGCCGCCACCGACCTGATCGCCAGCGGCCCGGGTGCCCCCGAGGTCGCGCGGGTGTGCCAGGCCCTGGGTGCCGACGTCGAGGCCCTGCCCGGGGAACCGGGCGAGGCCACGGCGCGCAAGCTCCTGCGCAGCTCCCTGATGAAGCCCCTCGCGTCGGTGGTGTGCGAGGCCGTGGTCGCGGGCCGGGCCGCCGGGGCGGAGGAGTGGGTGCGCGAGCAGATCGCCTCCCAGCTCACCGGAGGAGCGGAGCTGGTCGACCGCTTCCTCAGCGGCACGGTCAAGCACGCCGGACGACGCAGCGAGGAGGTGCGGTCCACCGCTGACTTCCTCGACTCCCTTGGTGTCCCGAACGAGATGACGACCGCGTCGGAGCAGACCCTGCGCAGGCTCGCCGCGAACGGTCGGCAGGGCTGAGGGCTGCCCGTGGTGCCCTGCCCGGACCGTTCCCGGGCAGGGCGGTGTCAACCGGCGGGCGCGGCGCTCACGTGGATGGCGCCCCCACACGCACACGGTCGCTGTCCTGGTCGGACAGGAACAGGGCCAGCAGCCGACCCTGCTCGGCGACCTCGTCGCGGTCGGCTCCGGTCAGGGGCCGCAGCGGGGTGACCGCCACGGTGCCGTCCTCGGATCGCCAGGTCGCGGAGACCCGGCCGTCCACCAGCACCACGCGTTCGCCCGCCACAGACAGCCCCCGGTGCTGGTCGTCGATGATCCGGTTCCGGTACTGGTAGCCGAGGACGGCGTTGTCGAAGGCGGGCAGGAACCGGGCCGGGGCCGTGGTGTCGGGGTCCGGGCGCGGCGCGTCGGGCAGGTCCAGCAGCTCACGGCCGCGTTCGTCCCGGAAGGACACCAGCTCGTCACGGACCGCGGCCACCGCGGAGGGCAACCCGGCCAGCCCGCACCAGGAGCGCAGGTCGGTGGAGGTCGCGGGGCCGTAGGCGGCGAGGTAGCGACGGACCAGGGCCCGCCCGACAGGGTCGGAGCCGTCCGTGATCAGCGGGTCGACCTCCCGGCCGAGCCAGGAGGACAACAGCACGTTGCGCACCCCGCCCCCGGTCCGCCACAGTCCGCGCGGCGGGGCCTGCGCCACCGGGACCAGGGCCGAGATCAGCATCTCGCCCAGCGGGCGCCGTCCCGGGTCCGGCCAGCGGTGGGAGAGCTCCGCGACCAACTCGGTCATGGAACGGGGCCGACCGTCGGACATCACCTCCCGTCCCGCCTCCGCGAGTTCGTCCAGGTCCACCTCGCGCAGGTCGTCCCGGTAGACCCCCATGACCTTCTGGCGCAGCATGGCGGCGAACCGGGACCGCCAGGCGAGGGCGTCCTCGGCGGTGACCAGGTGCACGGTGCGCCGCATGAGGTGGACCCGCACCACCCGCCGTTCGGTCAGGAGGTGGGACAGCGTCGAGGCCTCGAAGGACCGCATCCGGGTCCAGAGCCCGACGAACGGCTCCTGGGGTTCCTGCGCCTGGAGTCCGCCCAGGTGGGACACGGTCTCCAGCGCCGACCGCCCGGAGGATTCGAGCAGCCCCTGCCGGGCGAGGGTGGCGCGGTTGAGCGCCCGGTCGTCCAGCACGGTCGCGTTCCTGGTGGGCATGGTCTGTTCCCCTGCTTCCTCTTGTACCGGGGGAACCCTCGCAGAGGTGGAGGCCAGGTTCTGTCCTCCATTGACCGACGCGGCGCCGGTACCCGCGTTGGAGCCGGCCCCCGGCGGCTCGCACACGGAAGCGGAGGTCACCTCGGGGCCGCGCTCACGGGGCGTCGGAGGGGCCGTAACGGTCCAGGAGCAGGCGGGAACGACCCACGATCCCCTCCTCCGGGACCGGCACCTGGGGCGCCCCCTCGGCCAGGAAGCGCTCCGCGATCCCGGTCAGCCTCCGGTCGAGCTCCGCTGAGGCCGCCGACCGGTCGGAGAGGGCCAGGGGCAGGCCCTCCGCCCACGCCTTCCACCGGGGCCGGTGGTAACCACCGACCAGACCCGCCCACAGACGTGCGGCGTAGTCGTCGAGCACGGTGTCCTCGGACGTGGTCCAGACGGTGAGGATACGGCGGGCGTTGTCCCGCAGGACACGGAGTTCGGTCTCGTCGGTGGCCCACGTCCGCGCGCGAGCCTCCCAGGTCGAGTACCGGTACTCGGGTCGGGTGGCCAGGAGCGCGTCGAGGTCGTCGAACACGCGCAGGAACCGCTCCACGCCGTCCGGTGGGACCTCGCCGTGCCCGGCCGCAGCCTCCACCAGGTCCGTGTAGCGGTGGTCGGCGACCCTGGCCAGGACCGCCATGGCGACGTCGGCCAGGTCGCCGCCGAGGGGACCGTCCGCGAGTCCCGGGCTCCGTTCGGCCGCGCCCACCAGGGACTCCCAGGCCCCGACGAGATCCGCCCACTCGTACCAGACCAGCCCGGAGACCTCCGACCGGACGCGGCCGGGGGAGCCGAGGTCCGCGTAGCCCGGTCGCGCGGTCAGGACCCCGTTGAACTGCTCGGGGAAGATCCGTAGTTCCGACGCGCCGTAGACGGTGGCGTTCAGCGCCCGCCAGGCCGCCAGGAGGGCCGGGTCCGCGTCCGCGCCGTAGCGCCCCCGGACGAACCCGGGCAGCCAGTCCCGGGACACGTTCCCGGTCCGGGTCCACACCTGGTCCGCCACGAGCTCGAAGAAGGCCGGGTTGTTCCGGGTGGCCTCCATGGCCAGTCCCAGGCCCACGGGGCGGTTCCCGGTGGCCTTGGCCGCGTTGATCCCGTCCACGGCGCCCTGGAGGTCGCCGATGGGGTCGGTGCGTCCGCCGAAGTTGAGGAGGGCGCACCAGACCCACGTCTTGGAGCCGAACGAGTCCAGGCGGGACCACTGGGGATCCTCCTCCGCCCAGAGGTCGAGGACCAGCAGGCGTTCGTCGGGGACCGCGTCCAGGAAGGCGTTCACCCGGGAGTCGGACCAGAAGTCGCGCTGGTAGGAGAAGGGCCAGGCCTGGAGTGCCCACACCGCGTCCGGGTCGGCCCTGGTCAGGCCGTCCAGGGTGGCCCGTGCCACCGCTCCGGGGAAGGCGGGGTCGGCGTTCACCGGGACCATCTCGATGAAGGGGTCGATGGCGTACAGGTGGTCGGTGCCCAGCAGACGGGTCTGGCTGCGCGCGATCTCCTCGGCCACGCGTGCGTACAGGGGGTCGGCGGGGTCCAGGACGTGGGTCCGGAAGCCCTGCCAGGTGCGGGTTCGGGTCCGGCCGGGTGCCAGATCGGCGGGGACGTGCCCGGTGAAGCCGGGGAGTGCCGGGGTCATGCCGAAGGAGCGCTGGCGTTCGAGGACCCGCCGGGCCAGGGCCAGGTGGCCGTCGATCCACGAGGAGGGCATCGGGCCGGGGAAGCCGTCCAGGTTGCCCATGTACTGCCAGGGCAGGTAGCCGGGGCCTCCGAGGAACCGCAGGAGCGTCGACTCGTCCAGCCCGAGTCCGGTGTACGCGTCGAGCAGCACCGCCTCGTGGCCCAGCAGGGTGAGGGGCATGGTGACGCCGTGCAGCGCCATCCAGTCGGTCTCGCGCTCCCAGTCGTCCCAGTCCCAGTAGGCGGACGTGTACCCCTGAGTGCAGAAGTTCAGGTAGTAGAGGTGGTCGGTCTCGGCGGTCCTCTCGGTGGTCGGGGCGTCCGGGAACTCGGTGACCGGCAGGGGGCGGGGGGTGTCCCAGCCGACCGCGACCGCGCAGACGCTCCGCAGATAGGTGTGCAGACCCACGGCGGCGGCGAGCGCGTCGGTGGCGGCGACCTTGAGGACGCCCGCCTCGGCGCGGTACTCGAAGGACCGTTTCCGCGCGTCGAGCGATCTGAAGTGGACTTCCGGATGGGCGGGACCGAGAATCCTGGTGACCAAGCCGGTCACCACTGAATCCCAAATTGGAGGATTTGTTGCAATAGCGGACATTTAGGTTATCCAAGTTGCGTCGTGAGAATTCAGTTACGTACAGTACATAATTGATCTGAGGCCGGACAAGCCTTGGGGTGCCAGGCCTCGCCATATCGCGCCGGGGCGGGTGCGTGGTGGTGAAATGCCCCCCGACCTGCGAACTCCCCCCGCCGCTGTTCCCCTTTTTCGTGTGTCGGGGGTTCGGTGGGCGGTTTCCCCAGGAGGTTCGGCACCCCCCGCGAAAAAGGATCACGGAGATTCAGGATGCCCCCCAAGGAAAAGGTTCTGCGCCCCGCCGCGTTCTCGCTGGCGAGCGCGTCGGCCGTGCTCACACTCACGGCCTGCGCCGCCCTCTCCGGCGGTTCCGCCCAGGACAACACACCCGACAACGTCTCCACCGACATCAGCGACGTGGAGGCCACCCTGACCCTGGCCTTCGCGGACGACCCTCCCACCCATGAACTGGTGGAGGGCTTCACGTCCCTGTACCCCAACGTGAACATCGAGCTCCAGCAGACCCAGTTCACGGACTACGTCAAGACCATCAGCCTGTCGATGACCTCGGACGACGCCCCCGACATCGCGCAGTACAACCCCGGGGCGATGCGGTCGCTCATCCCGGGCGGCCACATCCTCAACCTCGACCCCTACGCCGAGGCCTACGGCTGGGACGAGGCCTTCCCCGAGGCGAGTCTGGAACCCCTCCAGTCCAACGACGAGGCCTCCGAGTTCGCCACCGGCAGTCTCTACGCCGCCCCCGGAGCCCTCTCCGTCCTGGGCGTCTTCTACAACACCGAGGTCCTGGAGGAGGCCGGGGTCCCCGAGCCGCCCGCGACCCTGGATGACTTCGAGTCCGCCCTCGAACTCGCCCACGAGGCCGACATCGCCCCCATGAGCGTGGGCGGCCTCGAAGTGGGCGGCTTCCAGATCTGGAACGCCCTGCTCAACGGGCTCGGAGACCACAGCGAGTACAAGGACTGGGTGTACGGGGCCGAGGGCGCCACGATCGAGACCGAGGCGGCCGCCGAGGCCACCGAGACCTTCCACCGCTGGGTCGAGGCCGGGTACGTCACCGAGAGCGCCAACGCCACCTCGGACAACGACGCCCGCGCCGAGTTCGTCGACGGGGAGAGCATGTTCCTCGTGACCGGCAACTGGGCCGCCTTCGAGCTGGAGGCGGAGATGGGCGACGATGTCGGCTTCCTGCTCATGCCCGGCACCACCGTGGACCAGGCACCGGTCGCCTCCGGCGCCAGCGTCGCCTACGCCGTGTCCTCCCACACCGAGCACCCGGACGTTGCAGCCGCCTTCCTCGACTACCTCAGCAGCGTCGAGGCGGCCGAGATCCAGCTGGCCACCGGCTTCATGCCCGTGGACACCCAGGCGCCGATCGAGAGCTACGGCCTGTTGAACGAGGTCAACTTCGGCTTCTCGACGGTCGCGGACAACGAGGGGATCGTCCCCTTCCCGGACTACGCCACGCCCGGCATGATCGACCAGCTCACACCCGGAATCCAGGGACTCATCTCCGGTAGCGCCACTCCGGAGGAGTTCCTCGCCTCGTTGCAGGCCGAATGGGAAAGCCACCATGAGTGACGGCGCTCCAGCGCAACCGCACTCCACGCCCGCCCCCGCGCCGACCCACGGCGCCGGGGGCGGGCGCCCGCGTCGGAGGAGGCGGGTCCGGGCCGGGCTCAAGGGCTGGCTCTACCTGCTGCCGGCCCTGGCCGTCTACGGCGGCTTCGCGATCTACCCCGCGCTGAGCACGTTCTCCTTCTCCTTCCTGGACTGGGACGGGGTCCAACCCCCGACCTGGGCCGGGCTGGAGAACTACGCGCGGGTCGTCACGGACCCGCTCCTGGTCGGGGCGATCGGCAACGGGCTCGTGCTCATCCTCTTCTTCTCGATCGTCCCCATCGCGGTGGGGCTGCTGATGACGGGGCTGCTGACCGCCCGCGGCGGCCGGGGTACCACCTTCTACCGGACGGTCTACTTCCTGCCGCAGGTGCTGCCGCTGGTGGCGGTGGGCACCACCTGGCGCTGGCTCTACAGCGGCGACGGTGCGGTCAACGAGTTCCTGGGTGCGGTGGGGCTTGGTGGGCTGGCCCGCTCCTGGCTCGCCGACTACCACGTCGCGCTGGTCGCCCTCGGACTGATCGGCACCTGGTGCATGAGCGGCCTGTGCATGGTCCTGTTCATGAGCGGCGCCCAGAAGATCGACCCGGCGCTGCACGAGGCCGCCGCGCTCGACGGGGCCGGACGGCTGCGCCGGTTCCTCCACGTCACGCTGCCCGGGCTCCGCAAGGAGATCAGCATCGCGGGCGTCATCACCACCATCGCCGCGCTGGCGAGCTTCGACCTCGTGTACGTCACCACCAACGGCGGCCCCGCCGGGCAGACCAACGTCCCGGCCCTGCTCGTCTACCGGCTCGCCTTCAACGAGGGCGACATCGGAGCGGCCAGCGCGCTCGCCGTGGTCCTGACCCTGCTGGTCATCGCCCTGGTCAGCGTGATCCGACTGCTCGCGAGGGAGAAGTGATGCGTCGAGGAGTCCCGCTGTCGGTCCTGCGCCACGGTGTGCTGACCCTGATCGCCGTGCTGGTCCTGTTCCCCTTCCTCGGGATCGTCCTGGCCGCGCTGCATCCCACCGGCACCCAGGTCGGGGGCCTGAGCGTGCCGGACACGTGGTCGTGGGAGAACTTCCGGCTCGCCTGGGAGGCGGGACGCTTCGAGCAGCTGACCAAATCGGGCTTGGTCATCGCCGCGTTCGTCGTGCCGCTGACGGTCTGCTTCGCGACCCTGGCCGGGTACGCGCTCTCGATCCTCGGCGTGTGGGGCGGCCGCGTGCTCTCCCTCGCCTTCGTCCTGGGCCTCACCCTGCCGGTCGAACTGCTGGTCATCGCCCTGTACCTCAACCTGCGCGAGGTGGGCCTGACCAACACCTACACCGGGGTGGTCCTCGCCGAGGTCGCCCTGTTCCTGCCCTTCGGGGTGTACTGGATGCAGTCGCACTTCGCCGGGGTCCCCAAGGAACTGGTGGAGGCGGCACGGGTGGACGGTGCCCGCGACAGCGTCGTGCTGGCCCGGGTACTGCTCCCGATCTCCTGGCCCGCGATCACCACACTGTCGGTCCTGGTGTTCATGTGGTCGTGGAACCAGTTCCTGCTCATCCTCGTGATGATGCAGACCCCGGCCCTGCGCACCGCGCCCACCGGCCTGGGGCTGTTCGTCGGCCAGTACGGCACCGACATCCCGCTGCTCTCGGCGGCCAGCCTGATCGTGATCGCCCCCATCGTGGTCGTCTACCTGGCCTTCCAGCGCAGTTTCGTCAACGGCATCACCCGGGGCGCGGTGAAGGGGTGACGGCGGGAGAGGGGGACGGCGGGGCAGAGGATCGGTTCGCGGGGCCCGACCGCCGTGACGGGGGCCGCCGGGACTTGACCCGGCGGCCCTTTCCGCTAGGAGTCCCCGGTGCGCCGGGCGCGCTCGGGCTCCTGGCCGGAGGCGCGGACGGCCAGCCCGACCGCGCCCATGACGGTGAGCAGGACGGCGAGGCCGCCCCACACCATCGGCTGTGTGACCAGCATGTCCCCGGACGGTTGCCCGGGCGTTCGCCCGCCGTCGCGGCCGGTCACTGTCACGAGCAGCAGGACGACCACGGCGGCGGCCGCGAGGAGGCGGCCGCAGAGCCGGGCCAGGGCCGGGAACACCGGCCCCCTTTGGAGGTCGGACCGGGTCAGGCGCTCCTCGGGGCGAATGGGCGTGAGCAGCCTGGCCAGGAACAGCAGGGCCACGGGGAGCTGGAGCGCCCACACGAAGGTCCGGAACGCGCCGTCGAACCACACGTTGGTGCCGTACAGCAGGGTGTGCCACACGCTCAGCACGTAGACGACGATGACGAACCGGTGCAGGACCCGCCACAGCCGCGACCCGGTCCAGGCCCGCACGTAGAACGACAGGCTGAGCGGAATCGCCAGGTAGAGGGCGATCAGCCCCAACAGGATGGCGACCTGACCGGTCCCCGAGGAGTACCCGCCGGGAACGAACACGTCGACGAACGCCGAGAACAGCAGCGGCAGCGTGCCGAGGCCGTCGTCGTTCTGCCTGAGGAGTTCGAGGAAGAACGCGAGGGCGTGGCCGAACATCAGCGCGATGGTGGTGACGCTGGTGACCCGGTGCCAGCGTTCCAGCCGGGAGTGCCTCACGGGGGACGACGGGATCGGCATGGTCGCTCGCAGCAGGCCGACCATGACGGTGATCCACGCCCACAGCAGCGCGGACCAGCCAAAGGCCTGGCAGGCCCAGTACAGCCAGTACCGCTGGGCGTCCGCGAGGTGGGGCATCACCTCCAGGGTCTGGGAGGTTCCGCCCTCGACGCGCAGGTACAGGACCACGAACATCACGAAGGTGACGGCCAGGGCGGCGGTGGCGTCGAAGAGGAGGTGGCGCAGGTCGGATCGGAGCGTGCGGCGGTCGAGGCGGGGCTTCCGGGCGGCTCCGGGGGAGAGTTCGTG
>NZ_LAVM01000074.1:0-27492 GCF_001083815.1 Nocardiopsis sp. SBT366
GAGCGGGACCTCGGTCACCCCGGCCCGTCCCGCCCCTCGTCGGAGGCGGTTGCCGGGCCCTGTCGGCCGCGTCCCAAACCCCTACCCCGAAAGCCATCGAGAATTAACGTGGGGGTGCCACGGCGAGTAGTACTACTCGTCGTAGACTTGCTTTCATGAATCGGCTTGGCGAACTTGAACGCGCGGTGATGGATGTACTGTGGGCACGCAACGAACCAATGACGGTTCGCGAGGTCGGTAAGGCTCTCGCCGAGCGGGACCTGGCCCACACGACCGTCATGACGGTGCTCGACCGACTGGCCAAGAAGAAGGTCGTCGACCGGGCACGCGAGGGTCGTGCTTGGCGGTACCGTCCGGCAGCCAGCCGCGAGAACTACGTGTCGGAGCTGATGTTCGACGCTCTCGGTCAGACGGTTGACCGCGACGCGGCCCTGGCCGCCTTCGTCCAGTCCATGGACGGCCAGGAGGCTGAAGCGCTCCGTCGCGCACTCGCGGAAACCGAGCAGCCAAGGAACTAGTCCGTATGGTCAGTGCCGCACTCCTCACTCTCGTCGCGGTCAGCTGCCTCGTCGCCATGGAAGCACTCCACCGGGCGAAGTGGCCCTCCCGCGGTCCCTACACGGCGGTCATCGCCTGGCAGGCGCTCGGCCTGGCCTGGGGCGTGTCCACCATCGGTGCCCTTCTGGCCTACGGTCTGTCCTCCTATGAGCTCGGCGCCGCGGGCGGCCTGCTGGCCGCCGCCACCGACCTCCTGACCGGCGAGTTCATCGTCTCCGAGTTCTCGCAGGGGATCGAGGGGCTGAGCCACCTCGCCGCCGTGCTGCTGGCCTTCGCCCTGACCCTCGTGCTGTTCTCGGGCCTCGTCGCCTCCTTCGTCCAGGTGGTCCGGGTCCGCAAACGCCACCACGACCTGCTGGAACTGGTGGCCAACGAACACCCGGACGTCCCGGGCGCACGTGTGGTCGACCACCCGGCGGCCGCCGCCTACTGCCTGCCCGGAGTGCTGCGCTCCCAGGTGGTGATCAGCGCCGGTGCCCTGGAGGTGCTCGACACCCGCGAACTGGCGGCCGTGCTCGCCCACGAGCACGCCCACCTGCGTGAACGCCACGACCTCGTCCTGCTCCCGTTCTCCTCCCTGAAGCGGGCCTTCCCGCGTGTGCGCCTGGTGCGGACCTACTACGAGACCGTCGCGCTGCTCATCGAGATGTGCGCCGACGACCAGGCCCGCCGCAGGAGCTCCTCCCGTGAGCTCGCCATGGCGCTGCTCCGCTTCGGTGCCGCCGGTCTCGCGCCCGTACCCGCCGGCGCGATGGCCGCCGTGCAGGCCGCTGAACCCGCCGTCATGCGCAGGGTCAACCGGCTCCTGCGCCCGGACAGCGAACTCCCGTACCACGCGGGGGCCGTGATCATGGGTGCCTCGGCCTTCCTGCTGGCCACCGTGACCTGCCTCTGGCACATCCCGATCTGACCGCCGGGCCCGCCGCCCGCGGGTGGTCTCCGGACCCCCGCGTGTATCCGGTCAGTGATCTGCCCCTCTTTCGGGCACGATCCTCGCGTCCGATCCGTTTAACGTGGAGAGCGGGCGGAACCCCGCTCGGACGCGTGAGGCGACTGGAGTGAGTCTTGTTCTTCTGGATCTGGCAGCTGATCTACCTCGTGACCTTCGTGGCCAGCCTGTACGCGTTCATCGAGGCCCTGAGGACCCCCGAGCAGGCCTTCGTGGTGATGGACAAGCAGACCAAGAAGCTGTGGGTGATCCTCACCGGTGTGGCCTCCGGCGTCTCCCTGCTCGCCGTTCTGACCGGCACCGGCATGTTCGTCATCCTGGGCCTGGTAGCCACCCTCATCTTCCTGCTGGACGTGCGCCCCGCCGTGAAGGGCGTGGGCGGCAACCAGAACAACGGCCCCTACGGGCCCTGGTAGCGCCGGGCCACCGGCGCGCCGGTCCCTGAGGGCACCGGTCTCCGCAACCGGTATCCGTAGCCCCGTCTCCGCGCGGACGGCTCCGCGGCCCCGGTCCCCGGTGGCGCGAACCACCGCGCGGTCGCCCCCCGGTGGCCCTTCCGGCAGGGCGTCAACCGCCGTGCGGGGTCGAGGCCCTCGGTGGTACCTCCCTCGGAGTCGACGGCACCGGCGGCAGCACCTCGGACAGTGCCTGGGCGTAGGCCGGATCCTGCGTGTAGTGGGAGTGGCCGAGGATCTCCGGGCGTCTGGCCTCCCCCGGCGGGGCGTCGTAGGAACGCGGGTCGGGCAGCGGATCGGCCTGGTCCACGATGTCCAGGGACCCTCCGGCCCCACCCCCGGCAGGGCCTCGTGGAGTGTCCCCGGCGTCCGCGTTCCTGCGTCTGATCGGCCCGGCGATGGCGTCGGTGACCCGCCACAGGTTGCGCCAGGCCGACACCCGCCCGGTCAGGTCGGTGAACGAGGCCGGACCGAAGTAGGCCGGGAAGTACCGCGCGTACAGTCGGTCCAGCGGTGAGCCGTGGGTGATCAGCGAGACCCGTCCCCGGCAGCTCCGGGGCAGTTGCCACACGGTCGCGGCGGCCAACACCGACCCCTGCGAGTGGCCGGAGATCACCACCTCGGTTCCCTCCCCGGCCATCCTCGCCACCCGCGCGGTCAGCTGCGGTACCGCGCGTTCGGCGTACGAGGGCGGGGCCAGCGGATGCGCGACCCGTGGCCAGAACGTCCCCACGTCCCACAGCGCGCCCAGGGCCTGCCGGGTCGGCCGGTCCCGGTAGGCGCTCCGGCCGATCCACACCAGCGCCACCAGGCTCGCCCCGCCGATGAGCGACCCCACTCCCACGAGGACGTCCAGCGCGCTCTGCGCCACGCCCTGAAGTTCCCCGGCCACCGCCAGGGGCGCGTCCACCGGACCGGCGACCAGGTTCCCGGTGATGATCGAGTAGAGCGCCAGCCCCACCAGCGGCACCACCGGAAGCAGCAGCGCGGCCAGCACCTTGGGCAGCACCTCGGTCATCCGCCCGGTCGCCCTGGCCTTGGCGATGTCCCAGGTCCGGCGGTCCCGAACGCTCCGGGAGTACAGCGAGGTCACCTCGGGCAGCTGGCCGCGCACCGCCCCGCGCAGGCGCACCGCCAGCACCGCCACCACGACCAGGACGATCACCGCCTCGAAGGCGAACGCCAGCTGCAGCCACGAGTAGGCGGTGGGCGGCGACAGCGCCAGGCAGTCGGCCTCGGGCGCGTTCATGGAACCGCAGCCGCTCAGCCACAGCGAACCCTGGTACACCAGCGCCGCCGAGAACCCGCCGCCCAGCAGTGTTCCGAGCGCGGCCGTGGACGGTCCGGCCAGCCCTCGCATGGCGGTCCGCTCGTGCGGCCGGTCCACCGCGAACAGCACCAGGGCCGCCGCCAGCAGCATCACCACCAGCGCGCCCTGGGTGGCGAAGAGCGTGTTCAGCATGGTGCCGCTGCCAGGCAGCCGTCCCTCCGCCACCCAGCCGGGACGCGGCCACACGGTGTAGACGGCCACGGCCACCACCAGGACGAGCATGGTGTCCCGCAGCACCCGGCAGAACCGGTCCGCCCTGGCGTTCCACCGGGGGTCCAGCCCGGGCACCAGCACGCTCGCGACACTCGCCGCCGCCACCGCGCCCAGAAGGACAGCCAACACCGAGCCGAACCACCACGCCCCCGGAGCGGTCACCGGTTCGCCGACCCGGGCCGAGAGGTCGTGCAGGAACGCGGGCACCAGCAGCAGCGCCGCGACGGTTCCCACGGCAACGGCGATGTGGGCCGACCTCAGGCGGGCCATGATCTCGCTGTTGCGCCAGAAGTCCGGGTGGCTCAGCGGCGCGTCCTCGGAGTGGTCGGGCGGCACCGGGCCGGTCACCACCTCGTAGTCGGCCGCCGTTCTGCGGGACAGCCGCCACAGCACCACGATCACCGTTGCGGGCAGAACCGCCCCGATCAGAAGCCCCCACCCCGGTGCGGACAGCGGGGAGGAGGACGAGGCCAGGAAGGCCAGCCACGGACGCGCCTGCACACACGACTCGCCCAGCCCCGCGCACTGCCAGCCCACCAGGTCCATGCCGACCCCGGCCGAGGCCAGCGTGATGAGCACGGTCAGTGACAGCGCCAGCAGCCGGACCCCGGCCCCATAGGTGATGCTGGCCGCCCTGCGGATCCCGGTCTGCCCCCGGTCCATCCGGCCGGGCCGCATCCAGTACGCCACATTGAGCATCATGAAGGGCAGCAGCAGGAGCCAGAACGCCCGCGAGGCACTGCCCGAGGTCAGGTTGCCCCAGGCGAAGATCTCCCGCCGTACCCCCGGGACGCTCTGGGTGTCCGGTTCACGCCGCCAGCGGAAGAAACCGGCGAGCCGGTCGCCGCCCACGCGCATGGCGGGCTCCACGTCCAGGAGTTCCTCGGCCTGTCCGCCGCTGACCCCGTGCACGCGCAGCTCCACGCAGTTGCGGACGGGAGCGGACTCGGGCTCGGAGGTCGGGGAGGCCGGGGGAACCACGGTGGTGACCGTGGTGTCCACGGGGGAGTTCCTGGTGACGGGGGACCGGGTCGCTGAGAGGGCGTGTGACGCGGGGCGCGGGGGCTCGGGCTCGTGCGAGCCGGAGGGTTCGGGGGTGTCCGGCATGTCAGCATCCTGCCACGCACAGTCGCGATGAAACTCAAAGAACCGGAGCCTGTGGACAACCCAGGGCCGAGGACGCTACTTGACCATCCCCTCGTCACTCACGTCCCAGGTGTTGCAGGCGCCCGCCGACTGCTCGGTCCAGCCGGTCCTCGTCCACCACACGCTGTTGTCCGAGGAACCGTGCGTGCGATCCGACTCGGGTCCGTCGGGACGGTCGGCGGTGGCCGAGGCGTCGTCCAGAAGGGTGGACAGGTCGTCCTCCGTGAGCGGGTAGCTCACCCGGATCGACCCCAGGAAGGCCGCCGAGAGGCAGTTGGCCTGGAGTTCGCTGCGGCGCGTCCAGGAGTTGCGGCCCGCGTCGTCCACCTCCAGCTGCCGCTGCTCGTGGTAGTACTCCAGGAGCCCGGACTCGCCCTGCACGTGGTGCCCGTACTCGTGGGCCAGCAGGGACGCGTAGACCACGCTGTCATCCGAGCCGTTCCACTTCTCCACCACGTCCGAGGTACCGATGTAGATCGCGCCGCTGGCCCGGCAGTAGAAGGCGCCCGCCGGGGACGGGTAGGAACGGCACGGGCTCACTCCGGGCTCCTCCCAGAACACCCGGTCCGGTGGGGCGAACGGGATACCCGCCCGGTCGAACTGGGTCTTCCACACGTCGTCCAGGCAGTCGGCGACCAGGTGCAGGAACCGCTCCATGGAGCTGGGGTCGTCGACGTCGAGTTCGGGTACCGGGCAGGGCAGCGGGCTCAACCGACCGGTGTCGTAGATCGGGTTGGCGACCAGCGCGCTGTGGCCGGTCGGCCGGTCGGGGAGGGTGCGACCGGGCAGCCCCAGGTGACCGGTGGGAGCGTCGGCGGACGGGCTCGGAGGCTGGCCGGGCTTGTCGTCGCCCGCGCCCTGCGCCCGCTCGGAGACGGTGTCCATGGCGGAGCCGTCCTCGTTGACGCTGGTCCAGGAGAGCAACGACAGCGCGAGCAGGGCCACCAGGAGCCCGCACACCGCGCTGAACACCCTGCGGTTGACGCGGTGGGCCCTGCGGGAGTGCTCCAGCCGGGTGAGCGTCGCGGGCAGGGGGGTGCCGGAACCGTCGGGGCCGGGCCCGCCGGGCTCGCCGGAGCCGACCGGGCCGTGGTCACCGCTCACCGCACCAGCTCCTCGCGGGCTTCCCAGGTGTTGCAGGCCGCCGGATCGAGACGGTCCAGACCGTGCGCGGTCCACAGACGACCGTTCTCCACCGATCCGTGCGTGCTCGTGCCCGCGTGGTCGGAGCGGAGCCCGACGGAGTTGAGGATATTGGCCCTCTCCGACTTCCCGTAACCGAGGGACTCCTCAGCGGAGCCGACGAACACCCCGCCCAGGCAGTTGGCCTGGAGCTCGTTGCGCCGGGTGAGCTCGTCCGCGGTCTCCTCGTCGGCGTTGGCCCGCAGGGAGCGGAACTCGGCCAGGATCATCGACTGCCCCTGCACGTGGTGCCCGTACTCGTGGCTGAGCAGGAACGTGTACGCCTCGGCCTCGTCACTGCCCGCCGAGGCCGCCACGATGTCCTCCACTCCCAGGTAGAGGCCCTGGTTGGCCTGACAGTAGAAGGCCGCCGTCCCCTCCTTGGGGAAGGGGCCGCACGGGCTGTTCCCCGCCGCGTACCAGTACACGCGGTTCGGTGAGGAGAACGGGATGCCCGCCTCCTCGAAGTACGCGCCCCAGGCCGCGTCCAGGCAGTCGGCGATCGAGTGCACGAAGGTCTCCACCGACTTCGGGTCGTCGGCGTCCATCTGCGGTGGCCGACAGGTGACCTCGCCGAGCTCGCCGTTGGCGTAGAGCGGGTTCTGCCCCAGCGGATCCTCGATCGTCGCCGTGGTGGTCTCCGTGGAGGAGACGGACTCGGCGGAGAGCACCTGGGTGGCGTCCGGCCCGATGGGCTCGCCCCACGCCGGTTGCGCGGTCGGCAACAGCGCGGAGAAGGCGAGGAAGCCCGTGAACCCCACGGCGGCCAGTCCCGTGCCCAGGGACAGCGAGACGCCCAGCCCCATGCGCTGGAGGAACCCGGGGCGCTCCGCCCACGGGTCGGACTCGGGTCGGTTTCGTCGACGGGTCAGCACGTGCCCGAGCCCCCGTTCCGCACGGGAGGCCCGGCCACGCCGGAGCTACTCTCGACGGAGCCACCGGCGGGGGGCCGGTACGCGACGCCGGGGAGGGCGCCCGATGGGCACGGTCCGCTCACGGACCGGATAAGCTCTCGCGTCATGTGGTGGGTCGGCTCCTGGCGCCCGGCCGTCGCGTTGGCGACGGCCCTGCTCGTGTACTCCTCGCTGTTCGTGGTGGTCGCCGTGGGGTGGCCGGGAGGGGAGGCGCACGCGGTGACGGCGACCGCACCGGCAACCACAGTACCGGGGCACGAACCAGCGGTCATCGCCCGACGTTCCGCCACGGACACGGACATCACCAACGACATCCGCCTCGAACTGGACCAACGGGGCACCCTCCACGGCGAGGAGTCCATCAGGTTCGAGGGACCCGCCCCGGAGACCTTCACCCGGGCCCTCACCGCCACGATGCTCTACGACACCGACAACGACCGCCGGTTCGAGATCAACGGGGTCTCGGCAGTCGACTCAGGCGGCTCCACCCTTCAGGTGGAGACGGAGGAGACCGACGGCGCCCTCCTCGTACGCATCCCCACCGAGGGCACCCGCGGGGTGCGGCTCAGCTACCGGGTGAGCGGTACCGTCGGCGAGGTCTCCCAGGGGGTCCAGCTGGAGTGGCGGGCCGTGGGCGCCTACAGCCACGACGTCCGATCCACCGACGTCACCGTCACCGCGCCGCAGCCCCCCGAGGCGCTGTCCTGCCTGGCGGGAGAGCCCCGCAGCGCCATGTACTGCACCGCCTCGGACATGGGCGGGGACGCGGTCGTCGCGCACTTCCTCCAGGCCGACATGACCCCCAGCGACCGGCTGGACATCGTCGTCAACTACCCGCCCGGCACAGCTGAGGGCGAACCGATCCTGAGCCGCCGGTGGTCGCTGGCGTCGGCCTTCCAGGTGACGCCGGGGACCGCGAGCGTGTTCGGACTCCTTCTGCTGGTCCTGGTCGGCGGGCTGATCGCCCTCATCCGGATCCGGGGCCGCGACGAACGCGCGCTGCACAACGAGGCGGCGGAGGGCGACCACGCCCCCGTGGCCCGCGGTGAGCACGGCCGGATGCGCTTCGCCCCGCCCGACGACGTCCACCCGGGCCAGATCGGCACGCTGGTCGACGAGCGCGTGGACATCGCCGACCTCACCGGCACCGTCCTCGACCTGGCCGTACGCGGTCACATCCGGGTCGAGGAGCTGCCCCACGAACACTTCACCTCGGTGGACTGGCGGCTGGTCCGCCTGGACGGACCTCCCGAGGAGGTCCTGCTCTCCTCCGAGTGGCTCCTGTTGGACGCCCTCTTCGGTGACCGGCGCTCCGTGCGGCTGTCGGAACTCGGCTCCTCCCGCCACTCCGAGGACTTCCCGGCGCGCGTGGACCGGGTCCGCGAGGAGCTGTACCGCGACATGGTCCGGCTCAAGTGGTTCTCCCGGTCGCCCAGCCGGGTGCGGGGGACCTGGACGACCGTCGGCATGGTGCTCACCGCCTCAGGGGTGGTCCTGACCGGTCTGCTCGCGGTGTTCACCAGCGCGGCCTTCACCGGTCTGGCCGTCATCATCGCCGGGGCCGCCGTCACCGCGGGCGCGCAGTACATGCCGGCCAAGACCAAACTGGGCAGCTCCGTCTACGCGCACACGATGGGCTTTCGCGACTACCTCCTCAGCCAGCGGGCCCAGAGCGCCCCGCCCGGCGAACGCGTGGAGCTGTACTCGCGCTACCTCCCCTACGCGGTGATCTTCGACGACGTCGACCGCTGGGCCAACATCCTCGCCTCCGCCGCGATCGCCGACCTCAGCCCCGAGGAGCTCGACGGCGACGGACTGCACTGGTACACGGGCCCGCGGGAGTGGCGGATCGAGGACTTCTCGGACTCGATCAGCACGTTCGTGGTCACCCTCACCGGTCTGATCACCAACACCCGCCGTGTGCGCCTGCTCAACCAGCTGCAACGATCGAGGTGACACCGCCCCCGACCAGGGGCGGCCCGGGAAAGAGAGCAGGGGAGAACCATGCGCGCTGTCGTGCAGCGGGTGTCGCACGCTTCGGTGACGGTGGAGGGCGAGGTGGTCGGTGAGATCACCCGACCCGGCCTGATGGCCCTGGTGGGGGTCACGCACACCGACACCGAGGACGAGGCCCGCAGGATCGCCAGGAAGCTGTGGACCCTGCGCGTCCTGGATGACGAGAAGTCCTGCTCCGACGTCCAGGCGCCTCTGCTGGTGGTCAGCCAGTTCACCCTCTACGGCGACGCGCGCAAGGGCCGTCGCCCCACGTGGCAGGCGGCCGCGCCAGGGCCGGTGGCGGAGCCACTGGTGGACGCCGTCGTCAAGGAGCTACGGGACCAGGGCGCCGAAGTGGCCACGGGGGTCTTCGGCGCCCAGATGTCCGTGGGACTGACCAACGAGGGACCCTTCACGGTCATCGTGGAGGTCTGAGGGAGTCCCCGCCTAGCGGGTGGTCACACGGGCCAGGACGTGGGCCGGGGCGGGGAGGTCGTGGCTCAGCGCCGGGTCGGTGACCGGAGGGTCGAACACCGTCCGGACCGGCTGCACACCCGCCCAGACCGGGAGGGCGTGGTCCTCCTCGTCGTCAGCGGGCGGGCCCGTGCGGACCTTCACCGAGGCCTCCTCAAGGGACAGCGCCAGAACCCGGGTGGCCGCCATCTCCTTGGCGTCAGGCTGGCGGGCGGCGTCCCACTGGCCCGGTGCGAGCTGCTCGGTGATCGCCCGCAGGCCGTCCCGGCGCTCCTGTTCGTCGGTGACCACGCGCGGCGTTCCGAAGACCATCGCCGACCGGTGGTTCACCGAGTGGTGGAACGCCGAACGGGCCAGGACGATCCCGTCCAGCAGGGTGACCGTCACGCACATCTCGCCCTCCGTCCGCAGGGACCGGGCTCCGGTCGAGCCGTGCAGGTAGAGGGTGTCGCCGATCCGCCCGTACCCCGTGGGGACCACCCGGGGAGACCCGTCAACAACCACGCCCATGTGGCAGACCAGGCCCTCGTCAAGGAGGTCGTACAGTTCGGTGCGGTCGGTCCTGGTCTTGTGCTTGGCGCGGTTGAGGCGGGTGCGTTCGGTCGTGGAGAGCATGCGACTACCGTAGGGAGAAGTGGATATCCAAACCATGGCCACTTCTGGCAGGAAGTGAAAGACCACTTTGCCCCGACGTCTCGCCGAACCACCGGTCCGCCTCGACCGCTCCGACCCCGCACCGCTCACCGCGCAGCTGTCCGGAGCGCTGCGCGAGGCCATGGTCTCCGGTGCGCTCCGGGCCGGTGAACGGCTGCCCTCCAGCCGGGCCCTGGCCGCGCAGCTCGGGGTGAGCCGCACGGTGGTCACCGACGCCTACCAGCAGCTCTACGCCGAGGGGTGGCTCGAGGGCCGTCACGGTTCGGGCACCTTCGTGGCCGAGCACGAGCCCCTGCCCGGTCTGCCGGAGCCAACGGAGCCACGGCACGACACCGAGCCCGCGCGTGGGCGTCCCTCGCGAGAGGAGGCACGCCGGGCCGGAGTGGCCGACCTGCGGGCGGGCGCCCCCTGGGTCCGCGACCACGACCGCGCGGCCCTGCGCCGGGCCTGGCGGCACGCGGCCGGGACACCGCCCTCCGACGACCCCGAACCCCAGGGCGAGCCCCGACTGCGCGCACTGCTGGCCGAACACCTGCGCCGTACCCGGGGCGTTCGGGTGGGACCCGAGAACGTCCTGGTCACCCGGGGGACCGGCAACGGGCTCGACCTGGTCGGCGCCATGATCGCCATGGAAGGGATCCCTGCGCGGGGCTCGACCCCCGGGACCCGTTTCCGTGCGGGAGTCGAGGAACCCGGTTACGGCAAGGCCCGCACCATCCTGGCCGCACGCGGCGCCGAGATCGTTCCCTGTCCCGTCGACCACGACGGCATCCGTCCCGGGGAGCTTCCCGACGACCTCGCCCTCGTCTACACCACGCCCGCCCACCAGTACCCGCTGGGCGGCCGTCTGCCCCTGCCCCGCCGCGAACGCCTCCTGGCCTGGGCCCGCCGGAACGGAGCGCTCGTGGTGGAGGACGACTACGACGCCGAGTTCCGCTACGACGTGGCGCCCCTGCCCGCCCTGTACGGGCTCGACCCCGAGCGGGTCGTGCTGCTCGGCACCCTCTCCAAGACCCTCGACCCCGACCTCGGGATCGGCTGGATCGTCGCCGAGCCCGACCTGCTCCACCGCCTCACCCGCGTCCGAGCCGAGCTGTCCGACCGCACCAGCGGGCCCGTCCAGGCCGCCACCGCCCTCCTGCTCGAACGCGGGGACCTGGACCGGCACCTGCGCCGGATGCGCCTGGAGTACGCCCGCCGCCGCGCCACGCTCGTGGAACACCTCGGGGCCCGGATCGCCGGGGACACCGCCGGACTCCACGTGCTGCTCACCCTGCCCGAGGCGGCGGTCGCTCCGGTGGTCGCGGCGGCGGCCGAGGAGGGTGTCCTGGTGGAGGACACCCTCCGCGCCAGCCACGGAGCCCCCAGCGTGCACGGGCTGGTGATCGGCTACGGGTCGGTTGGAGGCGGGGAGCTCCGGCGCGCCTGCGAGGTCCTGGCCCGCGCGGTGGAACGCCACACCGGGGAACGGGCGGCCCTCGGGGCGGATCGCGGAAGGCGCTGAGCCCGCCGACAGGCAGCCCGCTTGACCGAACCGACCTGCCTGGCGAGGACCCGTGGGGTGCGGGCACCACCAGATCCCACGGGGACGCGCCAGCGCGGAGAGCGGGCCAGCGGCCCCGGAAACACGGAGGTCCCGGAGACAAAGAGGTCCCGGGTCGCGGCGGTACCGCGCCCCGGGACTCGAAGCAAGGTGGGGTCGGGCCGGAGAGGGAGAGGGACCCGAAGGGGGACCTCCCGCAACCCCCAGGAGCCCTACTCGACCTCGACGGTGACCGGCTCGAACTTGTAGCCCAGGCCGCGCACCGTGACGATGTAACGCGGGGTGCCCGGGTCCTCCTCGATCTTCGCGCGCAGGCGCTTGACGTGTACGTCGAGGGTCTTGGTGTCACCGACGTAGTCGGCGCCCCACACGCGGTCGATGAGCTGCATCCGGGTGAGCACCCGCCCGGCGTTGCGCAGCAGCACCTCCAGCAGCTCGAACTCCTTCAGCGGGAGCTGCACGTTGTCGCCGCGCACCGTCACCACGTGCCGCTCCACGTCCATGCGGACGGGACCGGCCTCGAGAGCGGCGGGCAGCACGATCTCGTCCTCGCCCCGTCGGCGCAGCACCGCGCGGATGCGCGCCACCAGCTCGCGGGAGGAGAACGGCTTGGTCACGTAGTCGTCGGCGCCCAGCTCCAGACCGACGACCTTGTCGATCTCGGAGTCCTTGGCGGTGAGCATGATGACGGGGACGTTGGACTTCTGCCGCAGGGTCCGGCACACCTCGGTGCCCGACAGCCCCGGCAGCATCAGATCCAGCAGAACCAGGTCGGCGCCGGTCCGGTCGAAGGTCTCCAGAGCGACCGTCCCGGTGGGCGCCACCGCGACCTCGAAGCCCTCCTTGCGCAGCATGTACGACAGGGCGTCGCTGTAGGACTCCTCGTCCTCTACTACGAGTACGCGCGTCACTGTGCCGTCTCCTGGTGGTTGTCGTTCCGGGAAGCTTCGAGCTCCCGGCTCTCGGGCCTGGGCAGACGTAGTGTGAACGTCGACCCCGACCCCTCCTTGCTCCACACGGTCACTTCTCCACGGTGGTGGGTCATGATGTGCTTGACGATGGCCAGACCGAGACCGGTACCACCGGTGGCCCGGCTCCGAGCGGCGTCCACACGGTAGAACCGCTCGAAGATTCGCTCCAGGTCCTGCTGGGGGATTCCGATCCCCTGGTCCGCGACGCTGATGTCCACGCTGCTCCGCGAGGTCCCGACGGACACCGCGACCCGCGTGTTCTTCGGACTGTAGGCGACGGCGTTGGCTATGAGGTTGCGCAGGGCGGTCCCCAGCATCGCCTCGTCACCCAGGACCGTCAGCCCCTCGGCTCCGCTGCCGACCAGTTCGATGCCCTTGGCGTCGGCGGGCATCCGCACGGTGTCGATCGCCTCCTCGACGACCGACCCGAGGTCCACCGGGGCGGGTTCGGCGATGGGCTCGGCGCCCTGGATGCGGGAGAGCGTGATGAGGTCCTGGATGACCGCCGTGAGCCGGGAGGCCTCGGTCTGCATGCGCCCGGTGAAGCGGCGCACCGCCTCGGGGTCGTCGCTGGCGTCCTGTACGGTCTCCGCCAGGAGTGACAGCGCGCCCACGGGGGTCTTGAGCTCGTGCGAGATGTTGGCCACGAAGTCGCGTCGGACCGCCTCCACCCTGCGGTGCTCGGTCTGGTCCTCGGCCAGGACCAGCACCAGCCCGGTGCCGCCCAGAGGGGCGACGCGCACCGCGAAGGACGTGGCGTCGGGGCCGAACTTGCGGACGGCCACCTCGATGTCGGTCTCCCGGATCACCCCGTCGCGCCGCACCTTGCGGGCCAGGGTGAGGAGTTCGCCTATGACGAGTTCCTCTCCCCGGACGAGGCCGAAGGCCCGGGCAGCCGAGGAGGCGCGCAGCACGCGGTCGCCCGAGTCGAGGACCACCGCGGAGGAGGGGAGCGCGGACAGCACTTCGGCCACCCCCTGCGGGAGCGTGCTGCCGTCGTGCCGTGGTGACGGCGTCTCCTCCCGTGTGGTGCGCGTACGGAAGAGGGGGCTGGCGGCGACGACGCCGATGGCGACGCCCACAACGAGCCCGATGATGCCGACGACCGCGGCGAGAAGTTCCCCTTGCACGATTCGATCGTAAACGTGCGGACTGGGGCTTTACCCGGTCAGGACATGTGACCGAACCGAGGTTCTTCCATCGTTCACCAACTCTTGGCCGATTCTTCAAACACAGACTGGGAGCATTGACGACATGCGCGATACCTACCATGAGGACCTAGACAGCCTGAGTGAACGCCTCGTCGAGATGACCAGGCTCGCCAGGCACGCCGTCGCGCGGGCCACCACGGCCTTGCTGGACAGTGACCTGAACGCGGCGCAGGAAGTCATCTCGGGTGACGAGGAACTCAACCGCCTCGACCAGGAGATCGAGGACACCGCCTTCAGCCTGATGGCACGGCAGCAGCCGGTCGCCTCGGACCTGCGGACCATCATCACCGCCCTCGCGATGCGCGGTGACCTCGAACGGATGGGCGACCACGCCGTCCACCTCGCGAAGATCGCCCGCCGCCGCCACCCCGACTCGGCGATCCCCAAGCCGGTGCGCTCCATCGTCCTGGAGATGGGACACCAGGCGGAGCTCCTGGTGACCAAGGCGGGCGAGGTGATCACGGAGCGGGACCCCGACACCGCTCTGGAGCTGGACAAGGACGACGACAAGATGGACCGGCTGCGCCGCAAGCTGTTGCAGCGCATCCTCGCGCCGGGCTGGGAGTACGGGGTGGAGGCCACCATGGACGTGACCCTGGTCGGCCGGTTCTACGAACGCTTCGGTGACCACGCGGTGCACGTGGCGGACAACCTGGTCTACATGGTGACGGGCGAGAAGCGTGAGGACTACGAGCCCGAGGCCTGATGACGGGCTCATGACGTGTGGTGCGGTCGGGTCGGCCGGGCCCGGAGATCCGGACGGGTCACGGGTGGGCCGACCCGATCCGAAATCGTGACCTATCTCGCTCCGAGCGCTCGCGGAGGGTGGTCGGGCGGGGGCGAACCCTATCCCGTTCCGGGCCCTCGTCAAGTCGCGCTTCGGCTGGCCAGTGGGGGTGGAGGGCTCTCGGGAGCGCTCCGACCGGGCCGCCGACACTCCTCGGGTACACTTTGTCAAGGCCTAAAATGTGTGGCCTGACCTGCGTGTTCGCAAACCTAATAGGTACGTTAAGTCACAGATTCGTGGTATCCTTGTGGTAGCGGAAGGGGTACCTGTCACATGGCTTTCAAGGTCGGCGACACTGTTGTCTACCCCCATCATGGGGCTGCTCGTATTGAAGCGATCGAGACTCGCACCATTAAGGGCGAGGACAGAACCTACCTCGTTCTGAGGGTTGACAAAGGCGATCTGACGGTGCGTGTGCCGGCCGCGAACGCCGAGGATGTCGGCGTTCGTGACGTGGTGGGGCAGGAGGGCCTGGACAAGGTCTTCGAGGTGCTGCGCGCACCTCACACCGAAGAGCCCACCAACTGGTCCAGGCGCTACAAGGCGAACCTGGAGAAGTTGGCGTCCGGCGACGTCAACAAGGTCGCCGAGGTCGTTCGGGACCTGTGGCGCCGGGACAAGGAGCGCGGGCTGTCCGCGGGCGAGAAGAGGATGCTGGCCAAGGCCCGGCAGATTCTCGTGAGCGAACTCGCACTCGCGGAAAAGACCAACGAGGACAAGGCGGAAGCCCTCCTCGACGAGGTTCTGACGAACTGATACTCGCGGAATCACGTAATTCATGACGAAAATGCCTCGGGTGGGCGTCGGAACCGACGTCCACCCGTTTTCTCCTGGACGGACACTTTTTCTCGCCGGTTTGGAATGGCCGGGTGAGGATGGTGTCAGCGGCCATTCCGACGGTGATGTCGCCGCCCACGCGGCGTGCGACGCGCTGCTGTCCGCCTGCGGGCTCGGCGACCTCGGTTCGAACTACGGCACTTCCGATCCCCGGTGGAAGGGCGCCTCGGGCGCCGCTCTGCTCACCGAGACCGTGGCACGCGTGCACGCGGCCGGATTCGAGATCGGCAACGTGGCCGTCCAGATCATCAGCAACCGACCCAAGTTCGCTCCCCGGCGCGACGAGGCGGAGAAGACCCTCTCCGAGGTCGTGGGTGCGCCGGTGAGCCTGTCGGCCACCACCACCGACGGTCTGGGCCTCACCGGCCGGGGCGAGGGCATCGCCGCCGTCGCCACGGCGGTCTGCGCCCCCAGGGACTGACACACGCAAACGAGGGCGGCCCCGCCAGGAGCGGGGCCGCCCTCGTTTGCGTGAGGGCCTTGAGCGCGCCCGAACAGCCTTCGCGCACAGGCGTCCGACGAGCGTGCGCCAGCGGGTCAGCGCAGGGCGGTGAGGCGTTCGGGTCCCGGGGCGGTGGTCTCGGGCACCGGGCTTCGGAGAGGCCCTCCGCTGTGCCGTGAGGGCGGCGTCGGGTTCGCGAGGCGGTGCCCGGTCAGGGGCCGGAAAGGGTCTCTCTCCGTCGTTGTGGGGGCGGTATCCGGTCCGTGACGCACTGCCTGGTCAGAGGACCGAAATCCGTCGTTTTCACTCGCACGAGAGCGCGCGAGCCGGGGTTGTCCACAGGTGTCCGCAGCGCCTGGCGAACCCTGGCGTGCGCGCGTAGCGTCGATCTCGGGGGATCCTCGTTTCCCGCCGGTTTCGTGCTGCGCTCGCGGGCGTGGCCCGCTTCGGCGCACCTCCCTGAAGCCGGGCACGGGCAGGCCCTCGTCTCCCGCCCACCTCGTGCTGTGCTCGCGGGCGTGGCCCGCTTCGGCGCACCTTCCTGAAGCCGGGCACGGGCAGGCCCTCGTCTCCCGCCCACCTCGTGCTGTGCTCGCGGGCACGGCCCCGGGTGAGCGGCGCGTGGTTCCCCGCTCGGGCGGGCCTGTTGCCCTCACGGGCACGTCCCCGGCCGCTCCCTTCTCCTGGCCCCGGGCCGCACGGTGGCCCTGGTCTCCCGCCTGCCTCGTGCTGCCCTCACGGGCGTGGCCCCGGTGGATCGGCGCGTGGTTTCCCCCGATCGGGGTCGTGCGCTGCGGCACGGCACCCCCTGGTCGGCCCCACCGACCCGGTCCGGACGGACGTCGGCCCCGGAACCAAGGGCTCCGGGGCCGACGACCGCGTCCGTGTCCTGAGAGGGTCAGTGCCCCCTGGGCTCAGTGATCCTCCGGCGGCAGCGGCTCGCTACGGACGCGGCGGGAGGGCGGCCCGGACGCGAAGTCCGGCATGGGCGGGCGCTTCGGCTTCAGGACCATCGGCCGCTTCTCCACCGGCCTCCAAGAGCGGGCGCCGGAGCCGGGGGAGCGCTCCGTCGCGGGCTCGGCCTCGGAATCCCGTCGCTCCGGTTCGGGCTCGGGCTCGTCGTCGGGCAGGGGCTCGGGCTCGGGCAGCGGTTCCGGCTCGGGAAGTGGCTCGGGCTCCGGCTCCGGTCGGGCCGCGCCAGGCGGCACCGAACCCATCCGGAAGGCGGCGCGCACCGACGGGCCGGTGTCGTGGTCCAGAGCCGGGGTCGAACCCTCCTCGGCGCCGGTCGCGCGCCCGACCAGGGGAGCGGGTTCTGCGGGGGTGTCGTCCTCGGGCGGGGTCCACACCGGAGGCACGTAGTCGGCCAGGTGCGAGGCGGGCGTGTCCTCGGACGGCGGCTCCCACAGGGGCGAACCGGAGTGGTCGTCCGCGAACGTGGGCTCCGTGTCCGGCGTCTGGGCCGTCACACCGGGCAGGTCCTCGACCTCCGGCAGGGGGCCGGAGCCGGTCTCCCCCTCGGGCCACAGCTCCACGGTGCTCTCATTCCGGGCAGCCTTCGGGACGTCACCGCTCTCGGAGTCCGTGCCCGTTCCCGGTGTGGTGGCCGTGGCCGTCTCGGCGACGACCGGCTCCGGCTCGGCGCGGACCGGCTCCGGCTCGGGGACCACCGGCACGGGGACCGGGGCCTCCGCCTCGTCCGTGCTGGGGTCGGCCACCGGGGAGTCGTGCTCGAAACCCTCGTCGAAGTGCTCGGAGGACTCGGCCAGATCATGGTCGGAGCCCGTGCCGAGGTCCTGGGTGTCCCGGGGGCCGAAGCCCGTGGCGGTGTGCTCGGACTCGGCTTCCGGGGAGGAGGCCTGCGAGGGGACCACCGGCGGGTCCGTGGCCGCCCGCTTGATCGGGTTGTCGCCGTCGCGGGCCCGGCGCGGGAGCGGCAGCGTGGGCACGGAGGCCTCCGCTGGTTCCTCGGGCTCCGCCACGGACGCGATCGGTTCGGTCGGGGCGTCCGCGTCCGCCTCGGAGGGCTCGTCGACGTCACGGTCGTGGCCCACGGAACCGGCCTCGATCACGACCACGTTCGAGCTCTCGCGTTCGGCGCGCTCTCGTTCCTCCCGTTCCGCGCGCTGTTCCTCCTGCTCGCGTTCGTCGCGCTCGGCGCGCTCCTTCTCCTCCTGCTCCGCGCGATCACGGCGCAGGGTGGAGATGCGAGAGGGCAGCGTGACCGTCCGGGAGGCGTCCTCGCCGGACTCCTCCTTCTCGTCCGCGTCGTCGCCTGTGTCGTCGGCGCCCAACCGCAGCAGCCGGGTCTTGAGCGCCTCCGTCCTGCGGTCGTCTCGGACCGGAGCCTCGTCCGGTCTGGGGCGCCCGCGCAGCACGGTCGTGCGGTCGTCGGAGGGATTGGCTCGCGGGCGTCCGTTGGCGTTGCGCCTGCGGACGTGCGCGCGCACGGTGATCCACAGCAGGAACGCCACCAGCAGGGCGGCCAGTGGGGCGACCGCCACCACCACCTGCACGATCCCCTCGTGGTTCGCCGCGATGCGGTCCACCAGGTTCATGCTGTGCAGCACCATCGGCACCGCGGCGGCGAGGATCAGCAGTGGGATGAGGACGACGTCCACCCAGAGCCGCTCACCCGGCGGCGCCGCGCGCAGGACGTAGCTCACCCAGAAGGCCATGAGGACCAGCAGGGTGAAGGTCACCGGGAAGACGTGCGCGAGGAAGCCGCCCTCGTCGTGCACGATCAGGGCGAATCGGTAGATGCCGTTGTAGGCGATGACTAGGGCGCACAGGGCGATGACACTGACGAACACGGCGCCACCGACGAGAGCACCGGCTCCCGCGCCGCGACCCGCGGTCCGACCGTTCCGTGTCCCTGTCTCGGGGGCGTTGTTGAAAGGGGCCATCGTCACCGAAGCGTAGTCCAGGCGGTGCCGCGAACACGAGATTCCGGCCGATTCCGGCTGCTTCCCGACGCCGGTGCCCAAGAGTGCCGCGCGGCGCACCGTCGCGGTTGACGGAGCGTGCCGGGCGATCCCCCCTCGGAACGGGGTCGGAACGCCGGGTCGTCCCACATGTGAGCGGCCCGGATACGGCTCGCCCCATATGAGTTCTCCGGGCTGTCCGGAGTGGACCGGACCCCGTCTCGATCAGGACCCCGTACCGAACCGTGGTGCTTATTGGTTTGTGATGCCCAGGCCAGGGGAGAACGGATAGTCTTGACAACGTGAGTCTGCGCTTCTACGACACCAGTGCCCGACAGGTCCGAGACTTCACCCCGATTCGTGAGGGGTGTGCCTCCCTGTACCTGTGTGGTGCCACCGTGCAGGCACCTCCCCACATCGGCCACATCCGGTCCGGAGTCAACTTCGACATCCTGCGCCGCTGGCTGATCCACCTCGGCTACCAGGTCACGTTCTGCCGCAACGTCACCGACATCGACGACAAGATCATCCGGGTCGCCGCCGAGGAGGGTGTCCCGTGGTGGCAGGTGAGCGAGCGCAACCAGCGCGCCTTCACCTGGGCCTACGACACCCTGGGCTGCCTGCCGCCCACCGTCGAGCCGCGCGCCACCGGCCACGTGCCGGAGATGATCGAGCTCATGCGCCGTCTCATCGACGCCGGGCACGCCTACGCCGCCGACGACGGATCGGGCGACGTCTACTTCGACGTGCGCTCGCACCCCGCATACGGGGAGCTGTCCAACCAGCGCCTGGACCAGGTCGTGGAGTCCTCCGACTCCGACCCGGACCGCGACAAGCGGGACCCGCGCGACTTCGCCCTGTGGAAGGGCGCCAAGCCGGGCGAGCCCAGCTGGGACACCCCATGGGGACGCGGCCGCCCCGGCTGGCACCTGGAGTGCTCCGCCATGGCCACCAAGTACATGGGCCCCAGCTTCGACATCCACGGCGGCGGGATCGACCTGATCTTCCCGCACCACGAGAACGAGCAGGCGCAGTCGCGCGCCGCCGGTGACGGCTTCGCCCAGTACTGGCTGCACAACGGCATGCTCGCCATCGGCGGCGAGAAGATGGCCAAGTCCCTGGGCAACTCCATGAGGGTCCCGGACATGGTCCAGAAGGTCCGCCCGGTGGAGCTGCGCTACTACCTCGGCCAGGCCCACTACCGGTCCACCATCGACTACTCCGACACCGCGCTCCAGGAGGCCGCCGCCGCCTACCAGCGGATCGAGGGTTTCCTCACCCGCGCCGTGGAGGTGCTGGGCACGGTCGACCCTGCCGCGGACGTCCCGTCCGAGTTCACCGAGGCGCTCAACGACGACCTGGGTGTGTCCCAGGGGTTGGCGATCGTGCACGGCCACGTGCGCGAGGGCAACACGGCGCTCGCCTCCGGTGACAAGGAGCGGGTGCAGGGACTCGCCGCCGAGCTGCGCACCATGCTCTCGGTACTCGGTCTGGACCCGCTGAGCGAGCAGTGGTCCGGCGGCGGCGACCAGGGGCTGACCGAGGTCGTGGACGCCCTCGTGGCCGTCGCGCTCGAACAGCGCCAGGCCGCGCGCGGACGCAAGGACTTCGCGGCCGCCGACGCCATCCGCGATCAGTTGGCGGAGGCCGGTGTGGTGGTGGAGGACACCCCGCAGGGTCCCCGTTGGGATCTGCGCAGGGGCTGACCGCCGACGCGTGTGGTACCGGGACGGCACTAGGCTGGGAGTTTGCCGCCGCCCCTCGGCGCCGCGGCTACCCCATCGGCCGGAAGAGTTCTTCCGGCATGCCCGCGACACGTAACTGGAGGCGGCGACCATGCCGGCGAAGAAGAGCAAGAAGGGCCCCACGAAGGGCAGCGGCGGCAAGGGTCGGCGTTCCCTGGAGGCCAAGAGCGGCACCCTGCCCGCGGAGCAGCGGCACTGGTACGACGGCAAGCAGCGGAACAAGGCCGACAAGCGCGCCACGCAGACCGGCGGCCCGGCGGGTTCGGACAGCCCCCGCAAGGAGCGCTCGCCGAACCGTCCGGACAACTCCGACCTGCTGATCGGCCGTAACCCGGTGGTCGAGGCGCTGCGTGCGGGCATGCCCGCCACGCGTCTGTTCCTGGCCAACAGCCTGGACCCCGACGACCGGGTCAACGAGGCCGCCAAGCTCGCGGGCGCCCAGGGCGTGGACGTGGTGGAGGTCAACCGCACCGACCTGGACCGCCGCTGTGAGAGCAACGGCCTGCCCGGCGCCACCCACCAGGGCATCGTCCTCCAGGTCCGCCCGTACCAGTACTGGGCGGCCGAGGGGCTGCTCGACAGGGCGCTGGCCTCGGATACCCCGCCGCTGATCGTCGCCCTGGACGGGGTCACCGACCCGCACAACCTGGGCGCCATCGCGCGTTCGGCCGCGGCCTTCGGCGCGCACGGCCTGCTCATCCCGGAGCGGCGCACGGCCAGCGTGACCATGTCCGCGTGGAAGACCTCCGCGGGAACCCTGGCGAAGCTGCCGGTGGCCCAGGCCACCAACCTGACCCGGGCCCTGGAGATCTACAAGAAGGCGGGGCTGTTCGTCGCCGGTCTGGACGCCGGTGGTGACACCCAGCTGCCCGAGCTGGAACTGGCCAACGGTCCGCTGGTGATCGTCGTGGGCTCCGAGGGCAAGGGCCTGTCCCGCCTGGTCCGCGAGGTCTGCGACGTGGTCGCGAGCATCCCGATCAGCGGTGCCGAGTCCCTGAACGCCTCCGTGGCCGCCGGGGTCTCCCTCTACGAGGTCGCCCGCCGTCGCGGAGCCGAGGCCAGCTAGGCCCCGGTGCCGAGTAGGCCACTCGGCGCCGGACCCGGTACCATACAGCTTGGACGTACCGGGGCCAGGCGCCCCGGCGGTCGGCCGACGTAGCTCAATTGGCAGAGCAATCGCCTTGTAAGCGATAGGTTAGGGGTTCAAGTCCCCTCGTCGGCTCTCATGCTTCCTCAAGGCCCGGTCACCCGACCGGGCCTTGAGTCTTTTCCGGTGGCTTCGGGCTGGAGATGGGCCGTGTCGACCGAGGAGAATGGCCGCTATGGCCACTTTGCGCATCCGCGTCCGCGACGTCACCCCCGACCAGCACTCCGCGTTGATCCAGCTCCTGCGCGACTCCCTGATCCGGCAGGACCAGATCACCGTCGAGAGCACCGGAAATCCCTCGGGCCCCATGCTCTGGACCACCCTCGTTCTGCTCGCGGGCACCACCGCGATGCTTCTGGCGTGGATCTGGGGCGGCGAGTGGAGATGGGGCGTCACCGCGATCATCCCCGCCCTCATCAGCGTGGTCACCTTCGGCATGTCCGTCTCCAGGGACGGCTCGTGAGGGCCCGGTCGCTTCCCGGGCTTGACCCTGTTCCAGGAACACAGTGTCTGCTTGGCCCCGACGTGCTGGTCGAACCGAAGGGGTGGAAGTGGAACATCGTCGACGAGGGGGAAGGCTGGTCCGGGCCGGAGCCGGACTGCTGGCGCTGACGGGGGTCCTGGCGGGCTGTTCGTCGGAGGAGGCGGAGGGCGGCTCCGGGGCCCTGGACGCCTTCCACGAGCAGGAACTCAGCTGGGAGGGGTGCGCCGACTACCCGGACACGGCTGGGGAAGCAGCGCTGCTGGAGCTGGCACCGGGCTCCGAATGCGCCCGCATGGACGTGCCGCTCGACTACGAGGACCCCGAGGGCGAACTGGCCTCGGTGGCCGTGCTGCGGGTGCCCGCCCGGGGCGAGTCCATGGGTTCACTGGTCTACAACCCCGGCGGTCCGGGTGGTTCCGGTGTCGTGGGCGCGGCCCTGGCCTTCGCGGGGCTGGCGGAGAGCGAGATCACCGAGCGGTTCGACCTCGTCGGGTTCGACCCGCGCGGTGTCGGCGCCACCAGCCCCGCGGTGGACTGCTACACCGATGAGGAGGCCGACACCGGCGTCGTGCCGATGGGGTCGCAGGGCACCACCGTGAGCTTCACCGAGGACGACACCCGGGAGATCATGGAGCGGTGCGCCGAGGGGAGCGGTGGGGTCGAGGTCCTGGAACACCTGGGAACCCGGGACACCGCACGCGACATGGACGTGCTCCGGGCCGTCCTGGGCGAGGAGGAACTGACCTACTTCGGGCAGAGCTACGGCACCCGGCTGGGGGCCGTCTACGCCGAGCAGTTCCCCGACCGGGTGCGCGCGATGGTGCTCGACGGGGCGATGAGCCCGTTGGAGGGCAGCTTCGACCGGCGGGTCAACGCCTACGCCGGGTTCCAGGGAGCGTTCGACGAGATGGCCGCTACGTGCGCGGCTGAGACGGACTGCCCGCTGGGCACCGATCCCGAGCGGGCGACCGAGCGGTTCCAGGAGATCGTGCGGCCGCTGCGAGAGGAGCCCGTGCCCGCGCTGGGCGCCGAACTCGACTTCGACGGGGCGGTCGGAGGCGTGATCTCCGGGCTGTACTCCCCGCAGAGCTGGCCGCGGATCATCGACGGCATCGCCGAGGTCGAGGAGGGGCGGGGTGACACCCTGATGCAACTCATCTACGACTTCGGCCTGCGCGGGCCCGACGGGCGGTGGCCGAACTCGTTGGAGGCCAACCACGCGATCAACTGCATGGACGAGGAGCGCCTGACCCCCGAGCAGGGCGGTGAGCTGCGGGAGGCGACCTACGCCCAGGCCCTGTTCATGGACCCCGGTGTGGACGTGACGGACGGCGCCCGTGACGGGTGCGAGGCCTGGCCCGTCGAGCCGGAACTCGGGTTCCCCCACGCGGAGGACATCGAGGGGCTGCCCGACACGCTCGTGGTGTCGATCACCGGCGACCCGAGCACCCCGCACGCGGGCGGGATCGAGCTCGCGGACACCCTCGGGAGCGCGCTGCTCACCGTCGAGGGTGAGGGGCACGGGATCGTCTCCCTCGGGTCCAACGAGTGCGTGGACGAGGCCGCCGCCAGGTACCTGATCGACCTCGAGGTGCCCGAGAAGGGGGCGACCTGCACGCTCTGATGCGGTACACCGGAGTGTGAGAGGGGGTGTCCATGGGGTGGAGTACGAGTGAGCTGGCCGAGATGGCGGGCACGACGGTGAACACCATCCGCCACTACCACCGGGTCGGCCTGCTCGACCAGCCCGAACGACGCGGCAACGGATACAAGCAGTACCAGGCACGGCACCTGGCACGGGTCCTCCAGATCCTCCGGTTGCGCGAGATGGGCGTTCCGTTGGCGCGGGTGGACCGGATGGGGGACAGCCCGGCCGACTCCAAGGACGCCCTCCGCGCGCTCGACGCCGAACTCGCCGCCGGGATCGAGCGTCTGCGACGCGCGAGGCAGGAGGTGGCGGCGCTGCTGCGAGAGGGCACGCCCACCGACGTCCCGGCCGGGTTCGAGGGCGTCGCCGAGCGGCTGAGCGACGCCGACCGGGCGGTCATCGCGATCTCCAGCCGCTTCTACGACGAGCGTGCGGTGGAGGACCTCCGGACCATGATCGACGCGGAGCCGACCGACCTCGACCACGAGATGAACACCCTGCCGCCGGACGCCAGCGCGGACACGCGCCAGCGTCTGGCGGAGCGGGTCGCGGTGATCCTGGAGGAGCACCGGAGGAACCACCCCTGGTTGAGCGACCCGGGTTCGCGGCTGACGATGCCCCAGGCCGTGGTCGAGAAGGCCGCGATGATGTCCGTGACCGACCTCTACAACGAGGCGCAGCAGGACGTCATGCGCCGGGCCCTCCTGATCCTGGAGGGGGAACCCGAGTAGGGGCGGGACGCGTGCGCCCCGCCCCCGTCGGTCAGCCGAGTTCCTTGATCTGCACGTCGCGGAACCAGACGTCGGAACCGGTGTGGTGGTTCTGGAAGCCGATCCGGCCGGTCAGGTCGCGGTCGGGGTCCGCTCCCTCACTGTCGAAGTCGTTGATCAGCGTCCCGTTGAGGTACACCCTCACCCGGTCGCCCTCGACGACGATCTCGTAGGTGTTCCACTCCCCGGGCGGGCTGAGGGCCTCGTCGCGGGCCTCGATGTCGGCGCCCTGGAAGTTGTAGATGGCGCCGGTGGTGAGGTGGGGCTCGTCGGTGGCGTCGATCTGCACCTCGAAGCCCCGGTTGCGGGCGGCGGGGTCGCCCTGCGGGTCGTTGACACCGAGGTGGACGCCCGAGTTGTCGTCCCCGCCCATCTTCCAGTCCAGGCTCAGGCTGTAGTCGGTGAACTCCTCCGGATAGCTGGTGAAGCCCAGGCCGCCGATGGAGCGCATCGTGCAGTCGCCCTGGGAGACGAAGTCGCCGGGGCCGGACATCTCCCAGTCGGCCAGGCTCTCGGGGGTTCCGTCGAACAGCATCCGGTAGCCCTCGTCGGGTTCGGCCGGGGTGCAGGGCTCGTGCTGGACGCGCAGGTGGTCCCAGTTCACGTGCCGGTCGTCGTCCTCACCGGCGGTGACCGTGACGGTGTTGTTCCCCTCCTGGAGGTCGAGCTGCTCGACGTGGTCGGCCCAGGCCTGCCAGACCTCGGTGGTCTCGACGGTGATCTGTCCCAGGTCCTCGCCGTTGACGTCCAGCGAGATGGTCTTGGGCCCGACGAACGGGTTGGGGCCGCTGGAGTAGCGGAAGGTCACCGGATACGTTCCGGCCTCGTCGACGTCGACGTCCCAGGTCAGGGAGGCGCCGATGTTGCTGAACCCGTCCACGAACCCCTCACCGGTGTGGTGCGGGTGCTCGTTGGTGATGCCCGCGCCGCCGCGCAGCGTGCCGTCCTCGGCCTCGTACATGCCGATCTCGTTGGGCGGAGCCTCGTAGCCGGGGATGTTGTGGACGGTGTACCAGGCCTCGGTGCTCCACAGTTCGGTGCCGTCGGCCGACTCGAAGGGGCGGGGCGAGCGGACGTGCACCACGCGGTCCTCACGCAGACCGCCGATGTCCAGGCTGACCGTGTGCCCGTCGTCGGAGACCGAGGCGCCGGTGACGGGGAGGGTCTCCTGGTTGCGCTTGGGCCCGCCGTACTGCGAGGTCGGGTTGTACGACCACTGGGCCACGTCGTAGCGCTCGGCCGCGTTGGCGACCACGTCGTCGGAGACCGGCTTGGTGTAGGTGATGTCGAACCCGCTCCCGGTGACCTCCATGGACAGGATGTCCATGGCGTCCTCGGAGGTGGGGGTCAGCTTCTGGAGGCCGTAGGGGAGCTTGCCGGGCTGCTCCCAGTTGCCGCCGCCACCGATGCCGCCGACGTAGAAGTCGCCGTCCGGGCCGAGCGCCAGGCGGCTGACCCCGGACTCCAGTCCCTGGGTCATCCGGAACACCGCGCCCTGCTTCCGGCCGTCGACCTCCTCCAGGAAGGCTCGCTGGATCCCGCCGTAGGTGACGTCGCCGAACACCATCTGCCCCTCGAACACCCCGGACTCCACCAGCACCGGGTTGGTGGGCGAGTTGGAGATCTCGTTGTGCGGGAGCCACAGGACGGGCTGCGTGACCGGCTGGTCGTCGAAGGGCCCCGCCGGGGTCGTGTAGTGGTTGTAGAACGCGCCCTCCTCGATCTCGACGATCTTGGAGGCGGGCAGCCAGTCGCCCTGGTTGTCGGCGACGAGGATCTCCCCCTCGGCGCCCCAGCCGATGCCGTTGGGGGTGCGCAGGCCACCGGCGACGTACTCGACCTCGCCGGTCTCCTTGTCCACCCTGATCGAGGTGCCCCGGTTCTCCACGTGCTGGGGGATCGTGGTCTTGCCGCCGGGGGTGATGGCCACCGACAGGTTGAGGTAGTAGTTCTCGTCGTCGGCCAGGAGCCCGAAGCCGAACTCGTGGTAGGTGCCGCCGCTCGGCCAGGTGGCGATCTGCTCGGTGTCCTCGTAGACGCCGTCGCCGTCGGCGTCGACCAACCGGCTGAGCTGGTGCTTCTCCGCGACGATGACCTCGCCGTCCTCCACCAGCACGCCCTGGGGTTCGTTCATGTCGGTCGCGACGACCCGCGTGGTGATGTCCTCGGGGTCGGCGTCCTCACCGACGGTCCCCTCGACGATCTCCACGGCGCCGTCGAAGCTCTCCCGGCCGGCCCAGGTGGTGATGACCATCCGGCCGTCCTCGAACCAGTCCATGCCGGTGACGGTGGGCTCGAAGCCCTCCGGCCGCAGGTCGCTCACGGTGTAGTTCGGGTGCACTCCGGCGAGCGGGGCTCCGTCGCCGGGGCTCATGTCGGCGTCCGAACACCGCTTCACTCCGGGCGAGGTCACCCGGGTCACGTCGGAGTCGGTGGTGAGCACGTCCTCGGGGACGAGCGCGAAGCCGTCCTGACCGGGCGGGCTCCACTCCAGCCGCAGCGCCTTGTCGAAGGCCCCTTGGAAGTAGTCGATGCGCAGGGCGTGCGCGCCCTCGGTGAGCTCGGCCGTCCCGTCGACGGCGGTCGGCGGCTGGCGCTGGTCGTTCTCGATGATCTCCTCGCCGTCGAGGTACAGGCGCGAGCCGTCGTCGCTGATCAGGCGGAAGTCGTAGGTCCCGTCCTCGGGGACGTGCAGGTTCGCGATCACGTGCGCCATGAAGTTGTTGGCGATGCCGCCGAACTCCTCCGTGGTCTCGTAGTCGACGGTCTCGCGCAGGACGTCGACGTTGGGGGTCTGCCCCTCGACCAGGGTGCAGATCTGTTCGGGCTCGAAGCCCACGTCGAAGACCCGGAGGGTGACCCCGGGCTCCTGCGGAGGTAGGTCGGAGGGGAAGGCCAGCGCCGGGGCGGCTGGGAGGAAGGCCCCGGCGACCAGGGCGAACCCCAGGGTCGTCGCCAGGGAGCGGCGTGGTCTCAGGAACATGAACAGACTCCCTCGTGCGGGTCGGGTGAGTGCTGAACTCGGTGTGGCCTCGGGTGGGGGAGGGGCCCGCGGGCACGGCGGGGCGGGGGGAAGGGCGGGGGCAAGGGGGGGGCCGCCTGACGGTGGGGGG
>NZ_LAVM01000075.1:0-27243 GCF_001083815.1 Nocardiopsis sp. SBT366
GGCGGGGCGAAGGTGAGGGAGAGGGCGAGGCGGCCGGTCGAGGCCCCGTGCAGCCACTGGCGGCGGCCGCGCATGCGGTCCGGGGTGATGGCGTCACGGTGTCCGAGCACCCGCCATGTGTCCCGCACCCGTTCACCGCTGGCCAGGACCTCCTCGGAGCGGGTCGGGATGCCCACCCGGGAGCGCAGCACCGCCCGGAACCGGGGGTCGCCGTCCTCACCCGCGAGGTAGGCGTCGGTCAGCAGGTGCAGCATGCCCAGGCGTTCCAGGAGGCGATCCGGCCAGCGGTCGGCCCCGCCGTTCTGGGGGAGCTGGGTGACCAGGGACGCGGCGCCGCCCGCCTTGGCGTCCACCAGGCGCTTGGCCATGCGGTCCCAGTGCCCGTAGCCGAGTTTGGGGACCTCGGCGAGGCCGCCGTCCACCTGGTCGTGCAGCCAGAGCCGGAGCTCCTCCAGCCCGGCGGCGACCGTCTTCTCCCGGGCGCGCAGGGTGGCGGCGGCCCTGTCCGGGTCGACCGGGGCGGATGCGGCCGCGCCGCTCGCGCGCTCCTGTCTGGCGACCCTGCCGGAGAGCCACGTCGTGACCCATTCGGGCCGGTCCTCGCGCTCGGCCACGGTGTCCTGGCTCCACAGGGAGAGCAGGGCCAGGACGTGTTTACAGGGGAACTTGCGGCTGGGGCAGCTGCACTTGTAGGCGGGTCCGCCGTCCCCGTCCAGGTGCGCGGCCGCCAGGTAGGGCTTGCTCCCGCTCCCCTTGCACTCACCCCAGACCGCCGAGGTGCCGCCGCCGTCGTCGGCGACCACCACTCCGCTCTGGGGCCACGATCCCGCCTTGGCCACCTTGAGTGCGGCCTTGTGTGAAGAGGGGTCCGGAGCCAGAGCCCAGACTTCGTCGGTACTCCATCGATCGCTCACACAGGTAACTCTAGGGATCACCAGTGACAATCCGGCACTCTCGGGACAGCCACCCAGCGCGGGACAAAAGAGAAGAAACAAACTCCGGGAACGAAAGGGACGACGCGAATAATCCGTTCCTGTTGAAAATCGGGTGTCGACAAACCTAGAATGCCACGACCAGGTTGGCTCGATCCCCGGCCGCCGCCCCGAAGCGATTTCGGGATCTCCCGCTTCCCCCTTCCCGTCACCATGACAGAGCCACGTCTCCTCGAAGGGAGGGAAGCGGCCCCGTGAATGTGTTCCGGGTGTCCGCCACCCGAAATGACCACGACTCAGCACGGTGAATCCCAGAACTCGGAGTCGGGCGCGGAACAGGGCGCCCAGGCCCCCGGTCCCCCCTCCGCCCAGGGCTGCCCGGTCGACCACGTCCGCCTCTACGACCCCACCCCGCACGAGGGGCGCGCCGAACTCTGGCAGCACCTGCGCGAACGGCACGGGCCGATCGCCCCGGTCCAGCTGGAGCCCGGAGTGCGCGCCTGGCTCCTGCTCGGTTACCAGGAGAGCCTCGCCGTCCTCCAGCAGCCGCACCTGTTCTCCCGGGACACCCGCAACTGGCGCGAGGCGACCGAGGGACGCGTCGACCTCGACAACACCGTCGCGATGATGACCTGGCTGCCCAACGCCTTCTACGCGGACGGCTCCGAGCACGCCCGGCTGCGCGCGCCCATCATGGACGGGCTGGCCAGGATCGACATGACCGCGATGGCCCGCACCGTGCACCGGATCGCCGACGGCCTGGTCGACCGGTTCGTCAAGGACGGCGAAGCCGACCTCGTGAGCGACTACGCCCAGCTGCTCCCCGCCCTGGTGGCCAACCGACTCTTCGGCCTGCCCGACAGCTACGGCCACATGCTCAACGACCTCACCGCGGTCATCTTCAGCGAGAACTCCCAGCGCTCGGAGGACTCCATCACCGGCCTGCAGCAGTACTTCGCCGGTCTGGTGGCCCGCAAGGCCGACAAGCCCGGGCACGACCTGACCAGCTGGATGCTCGAACGCTCCACGGACCTCACCCTGGAGGAGGTCGCCTACGCGGCGTCCCTGGTGGTCAGCGCCAGCCACATGATGACCGTCCACCTCATCGGCAACACGATGCGCACTCTGCTGACCGACGACCGCATCCGCTCCGCCAACACGGACGCGCGTCTGTCCACGCACGACCTCCTGGACCACATCATGTGGAACGACAGCCCCCTCCAACTCCTGGCCGGACGGGTCGCCCTCCAGGACGTGCGGATCGGCAACGCGCGGGTGCGCAAGGGCGACGCCCTCTACCTCGGGGTCGACGCCGCGCACCGCGACCCGGCCGTGCGGCGGGGCAGGTCGGACCCGGACACCGGAGTGTCCAGCGGCAGCCGCGCGCACCTGACCTTCGGGGCCGGGCCGCACAGCTGCCCCGCGCGGTCGCTGGGCCGCCTCGTGGCCTCGACCGGGGTGACCGTCCTCCAGGAGCGGCTGGGCGGGCTGCGGCTCGCGGTGCCCCCGGAGGAGCTGCGCCTGCTGACGTCACCGTTCCTGCACGGGGCGCGGGAACTGCCGGTCACGTTCACCCCCGGGCCCCTGAGCGAGCCGCCCGAGCTCCAGACCCAGGAGATGGAGCAGGTCCCGGCGGTCGCAGAGGAGGAGCAGCCGCCAGAGGACCTGTTGGGCAGGCTGCTCAGCTGGTGGCGCGGTATGGGCCGGTGAAACGGTGGTCGTCCCCTTTTCGAACGCGTGAACTGGGGCGCCGCAAGCACTGGTGGTTCAACGGATGCGTGTTCACACCTTCGTCTTCATAGTGAACGCACGCCCACGGAACGGATGCGAATCCCGTGCGTTCCTCCCTCGAATACCGACGGGAAAACGGATCCGTGGCGTCCACGGCGAGCCGTGGATTCCCGCTGCGCGAGAAAAGGAAGACGACGTGAGTACCGACCATCCCCTGTCCCCCGTGTCCCCCTCACCGGTACCCCGCACCGCCCGCTCCCGCCGGAGCGCCCCCGCCCACCCGACCGCTCAGGTGCCGCGCACCCGTTCCTGGGCGGCGGCGCTCGCCGCGAAGTCCGCTCTGGTGGTGGGTCTGGCCCTGTTCGGCGCGGGTGCGGCCGTCGCACCGGCGCAGGCCGCCAACCCGCACGAACGCGGTCCGGCCCCGACGGAGCAGAGCGTCACCGCGCCCCGGGGCCACTTCGACACCGCCACGACCTCCGTGTCCTCCCTGGTGAGCGGCTTCGGCGGCGGAACCATCTACTATCCGACCGACACCTCCCAGGGCACCTTCGGCGGCGTGGTGGTCGCCCCCGGTTACACCGCCGGTCAGTCGTCCATGTCCTGGTACGGGCACCGCTTCGCCTCGCAGGGCTTCGTGGTGTTCACCATCGACACGAACACCCGGTACGACCAGCCGAACAGTCGGGGCCGCCAGTTGGAGGCCGCTCTGGACTACCTGGCCGACAGCAGTTCGGTGAGCGACCGCGTGGACAGTGACCGCATGGCCGTCATGGGGCACTCGATGGGCGGTGGCGGCACCCTGGCCGCCGTCGACTCGCGGCCGGAGCTGCGCGCGGCGATCCCTCTGACCCCCTGGCACACGCAGAAGAACTGGTCGAGCGTGCAGACGCCCACGCTGGTCGTCGGCGCCCAGAACGACGTCACCGCGTCGGTCCGCTCGCACGCCATCCCGATGTACGAGAGCCTGCCCAGCTCCCTGGACCGGGCCTACCTGGAGCTGCGCGGCGCGAGCCACTTCGCGCCGAACGTCTCCAACACCACCATCGCGAAGTACGGCATCTCGTGGCTCAAGCGGTTCGTGGACGACGACGAGCGCTATGAGCAGTTCCTGTGCCCGCCGCCCCGCACGGGGATCGGCACCGACTTCTCCGACTACCGGGACTCCTGCCCGCACGGCGGCTGATCCTGCGTCGGGTCGTCGCGATGAGACCCGGTCGGGGCCGGTGGGGATCCCCTCCCCACCGGCCCCTTCCCATGGTCGCCGTCATCTCACGCCCTGGGCTTCAGGGGCACCCGGGTCCAGCGGCCCCAGGCCACCAGGACCGCAAGGACGAGCACGACCACGTTGAAGAGGACGTCGGTCTCGCCCCGGAGGAGGTGGAAGGCGATGGCGGACACCTGGAGCCCGGCGCATCCGGCGGCGGCCAGGACGGTCACCCCCGGCAGGACACGGCTGAGCGCGGGGAGGAGGACCCCGAGCCCTCCGAGGACGTCGAGTACGGACGTCACGAGGAAGAGCGGCAGGGGTGTCTCCCCGACCCATGGGAAGACCTCCGCGACCTGCGCCAACGGCGTGGCCAGTTTCCAGACTCCCCCGCCGACGAACACCAGCGCCAGGGCCCACTGCGCGACCCACAGGGTGCTGTTCAGGCCCCGGGGCGCGGAGGGACCGCCCCGCGGCGGATCGGTCTTCGTCATGGCGTCGCTCGTCTCTCGCTCGTCTCGCGGTCGGATCCCCGGGCTCCCGAGGCCCCTGCCGCCAACATTTAAATGAACTACTCGTACAGTAATGTACTAGTAGTTCAGAATCTACCGCCGCGTCCAGAGGACCCCGGTAGGATCACGGCCATGGGAGAGAGGAAGGCGTCCGGCGAGGACCCCCGGGTCCAGCGCACGCACCGTGACGTGGTCGACGCCGCGGTGCGGCTGTTCGCGGACGAGGGGTGGGCCGCCGTCACCCACGCGGAGGTGGCGCGCAGGGCCGGCTACTCCAAGGCGACCGTCTACGCGCACTGGCCGACACGCCTGGACCTGATGCGGGCGTCCGTCGGCAGGATCTGCGACGAGACCGACCACCCCGAACCCACCGGGGACCTGCGCGCGGACCTCGTCGACGGGTTGGTCGACTTCGCCGAGGACCTGGCGGGCGGGCACCTGGACCGGGTCCTCGGGGGACTCCTGGAGCGCAGCGGCAGCGACCCGGCGGTGGACGAACTCCGCCGCAGGCTCTACGAGGCGGGAACCAGTTCACTGGCGTCGGTGCTGCGCGCCCACCTGCCCGCCGAGGACGTCGAACCGTCCCTGGCGCTACTGGTGGGGGGCGTCCTGGCCAGGATCTCCTTCCAGGCGGAGCCGTCCTCCCGCGCCTTCGTGGAGGACCTCGTCGATCGGGTCCTCTCCTCCTCCGGGCGCCTCGACCCGGCCTGACCGGCCCAGGACGGACCGCGCCAGTTCACGGAGGCCCTCCCTCGGGTCCACTCCGGACTCCTCCCGTACGTACTCGACCAGGTCGCCACGCACGGCGGCCAACAGCGCGTGTGCGAGGAAGTCAGCGTTACGCGGCCCCCGGGCCCGGCTGACCAGGTCCGCCAGGTGCCGGTGGAGCCGGTCGTAGCTCTCGTTGCCGTACGGACTGGCGAAGCCCTCCTGCTCCAGCGCCAGCGCCAGCACCCGGTGTCGCCGCTTGAAGTCCCAGACACGGGTCAGCAGGTCCGGCACGTTCTCGGGCAGGGCCTGGAACTCATGGGCGGCGTACTGGTCGTACAGCGCCCGAATCAGGCCACTGCGGTCACCGAAGCCGCGGAAGACCGTGCCCTTGCCGACCCCCGCGGCCCCCGCCACCGCGTCCATCGAGATCTGGTCGGGGTCGGCCGCCTCGTCGAACAGACGGGCCGCCGCCGCCAGAATCGCCTCTCGGTTACGCGCCTTGTCCGCCCGCACGGACCCCACCCCCAAAACGGACCGATAGTCCGCTATAGTCGAAACGGACCAGTGGTCCGATTATGCGTCACAGCTTAGAGGAGCAACTGTGCCCGACAGTCCCACGACGGTCTTCCGCCGCGCCACCGAACACCTGCTCTCCCACGACATGCGGGCCTTCACCGCCCTGTACGCCGAGGACGCCGTGATGGAGTTCCCCTTCGCGCCCCCGGGGGCTCCCCGGCGCCTCGAAGGCCGAGAGACGATCGAGGCCTACCTGGCCGGTTACACCGACAAGCTCAACGTCCAGAGCGTGCACGACGTCACCGTCCACCAGACCACCGTCCCGGAGGTCATCGTCGCCGAACTGGCGGTGAGCGGACGCAGGGTCCCCACCGACGCACCCTACACAGCCCGTTACGTGGCCGTTCTGACGATCTCCGGCGGCCTGATCCGGCACTACCGTGACTACTGGAACCCGCTCGACTTCGGATCGGACGCGGAGGCCGCGCTGTGACGATCCTGATCACCGGCGCCACCGGAACGACCGGCTCCCGCCTCGCCCGCCTCCTGGACGACCACGCCGCCCCCGTCCGACGGGCAGGGCGCTCCCCCGGCACCGACGTGCGCTTCGACTGGGCCGACCCGACCACCCACGCTGACGCTCTACGGGGCGTCCGGGCGGTGTACCTGGTGGCTCCCCCCGGTGCCGCCGACCCGGAGACCCCGGTCATCCCGTTCCTGGAGACCGCCCGCGCCGAGGGGGTGGAGCGGGTGGTCCTGCTCGGCTCGTCCGCGGTGCCGATCGGAGCCCCGGGACTCGGCGCGCTCGGAGCTCGCCTGGGCTCCTTCGTCCCCCACCCGGTGGTTCTGCGTCCCACCTGGTTCTCCAGCAACTTCACCGGCGACCACCCGCACGCCGATTCCCACCGGCGCGACGGTGAGATCGTCAGCGCGACAGGGCAGGGCAGGACCCCCTTCATCGACCCGGGTGACATCGCGGCGGTCGCGGCGCGTGCGCTCATGGGCGAGGTTCCGGCCGGGGCCGACCTGGTGCTGACCGGGCCGCGACCGTTGAGCTTCGACGAGGTCGCCGCCACACTGGCCGAGGCGACCGGACGTCCGGTTCGGCACCGCCGTGTCAGCGTGGCCGAGCTGTCCCGGCTCCATCAGGGGTACGGGCTGCCCGCTCGGTTCGCGGACCTGCTGGCCGCCATGGACGAGCGGATCGCCGCCGGGGCGGAGGACCGCACGACCACGGTGGTGGAGGACGTCACCGGCAGGGCGCCCCGCTCCTTCCCCGAGTTCGTCTCGGACTCACTCGGCGCCGGGACGGGTCCTCCGGCCTAGATCCGTCGTACGGCGCGCTGGACGCGCGCTCGTCTCGCGGATTCCGGATCGACCAGGCGCCCCCTCCGGAGCGACCTGATCGACCCCGCGTTCCCGGGGCCCTCCCACTCCACGGAAGAGACGTCCGCGCCCCGTCCTCCCGTACGGGAGGACGGGGCGCGGCACGCGGTGAGCGGAGCGGGGGAAGCACCCTCGGGGCCCGAGATCACGGCCGCCGCGACGGCTGCCCGGACTGGGCTCTGTCTTTGGATCATTCCGCGCTCGCGATGTCGGCTCCGCCGACACCAGCGAAAGCATCCAGAACAACAGGACCTAGTCGTGGAAGGGCAGGTCCTGCGGGGAGAGCCGCTCGAAGTCGACCTCCTCGACGGGGCCGTCCTCGCGGTCGGTCACCCGGGCCTCCTGGACCATCTCGATGGCGCCGCCCGCCTCGAACCGCACGACGTACACGCCCTGGTGGCCGCCGTGGTCACCCTCACTGGAGGAGAAGGGCGTGAAGCCCGGACCCTGCCACTCCTGGGTCTCCAGGGCGTCGACCAGGGACTGGCGGGTGAGGTCCTCCCCCGCTGACATCAGGACCTGGGCGAACATGACGGCCTGGGTCATGCCGAACATGTGCGTGTTGGTGGGCGGCCCGCCGTGTCCGTACTCCTCGTACACGTCCACGAAGAACCGGCCCCACTCGTCGTCCTCGTCCTCAACGCGCGGCATGTAGCTCGTCACGACCGCCCCTTCGAGGAAGGCGTCGGCCGGGACGCCCTCAGCGTCGGTGTCCTCGGTGAACTCGGTGAGCAGCGCCTGGAGCGTGGCGGTGTCCCCGCCGATGCTGGAGATCACCCACTGGGGCTCGTAGCCGATCCGGGCGGCCTCGAGCATGCCGAGCGCGACGAAGGCCGGAATGCAGGAGCAGACGACCACCTCCGCCCCGGCGTTCTCCAACTCCGCCATCTGCGAGCCGAGGTCGGGGATGTCCGACTCGTAGTGCTCGCGGGCCACGACCTCGGCGGACAGGTACTGGTCGAGTCCGGCCTGGGAGTCCTCGCCGACGTCGTCGTTCTGGAACAGGTACCCGACGTCCTGCCCGGCGAAGTTCTCGGTGATGTACTCGCCCTGGATCTTGGCTTCCTTGGTGTAGTCGGTCTGCCAGCCGTAGGTGAGCGGGTGCTCCTCCGTGTTGTTCCAGGCCAGGGCCCCCGAGGCCGGGAAGACGTCGGGCACCCCCTCGTCGTTGAGGTAGTCGATGACGCCGCCGTGGGTGGGCGTGCCGAGGCCGCCCACCATCGCGAAGATCTCGTCCTCGATGACCAGTTGGCGGGTGACGTCGATGGTCCGGGAGGGGTCGTAGCCGTCGTCCTCGACCCGGTAGTCGATCCGCCTCCCGTTGACCCCGCCCTGGTCGTTCACGTAGTCGAACACGGCCCCCGCTCCCTGGGAGACCGCCAGGTACCCGGGGGCGGCCGGACCGGTGAGCGGTTGGTGGGTGCCGATGACGACGGCGTCGTCCGTGACGCCCGGCGCCACGTCCAGGTCGACGTCGGCGCCCTGGCCGACCTCGCCCGCGCCCGAGCAGGCCGCGGCCAGCATGACCAGGGCCAGGGCCGGGGCCAACAGGACCCGGGTTCCGTGTTCGCGCATGGTTGTCTCCTTCACTGGGGGGTTCTCGAGGAGGTGTCGGAGCGGACCGCCCGAAGGCGGGCTCCGAGGCTTCGGAGGGCGCCGTGGACGCCGAGGGGCCAAAAGCGCAGGACGAGGATGAGCACGACGCCGAAAAACACCACCGGCAGGTTGTTCTCGGCGTTGCGTCCCAGGTTCGCCGCCCGTGCGAGGTCGGTGGCCCACACGTCCAGGTAGACGATGGCGATCGAGGCCCACAGCGCGCCCCACAGGCTGCCGATGCCGCCGAGCACGAGCGCGGCGAGCAGGGTCAGCGAGAGCACGAGGGTGAAGCTGCTGGGGGTGACGGTGCCGAGTACGTAGGCCTGGAGGCCTCCGGCCAGGCCACCCGCTGCGGAGGCGATCACGAAGGCGACGACCTTGGTGGCGCCGACCGGGACGCCCGCCATGGCGGCGGCGGTCTCGTCGTCCCGGATGGCGCGCATGCGGCGGCCGAGGCGCCCGGCGGAGATCGTGGCGAGCGCGGCGAGGCCGAGCACGACCGTGGTCCACACGACCAGGGCCCGCCACTCGCTGGTGGTCACGAGTCCGTCGAGGAACGGCGGGGCTCCGGCGGTACGGATGTTGAGGCCGTTGCTGCCGCCGAGGAACGCGTGGAACCGGTGGGCCAGCCCCGGCAGGCCGACGGCGAGAATGAGTGTGGCCCCGGCCAGGTAGGGGCCGTGCAGACGCGCGCTGGCGGCGCCGACCGCGACACCGGCCGCGACGGACACCACGACGATGACGCCGAGGTTGACGGCCAGCGGCAGGGTCGGCTGGTGCAGAACCAGCAGCGCCATGGAGTAGGCGCCGATCATCATGAACGCGCCGTGGCCGAGGGAGACCTGTCCGGAGCCGCCGACCAGCAGTTGGAGTCCGGCGACGGCGAGCATGGTGTACCCGACCGCGGCGATGCGCAGGGCGGTGAGGTCGCCGGTCACGGACAGCAGCCCGGCGACGGCGGCCAGGCCGAGGGCGGCCAGTAGCAGGTGGCGGACGGGCAGGGGCATGGCTGGCTAGACCTTTCGCGCGGTCGGTCGGGAGAGGATGCCGTCGGGTCGTACGCTCAGGACGGCCACGACGATGACGAGGGCGGCGAGGGTCGCCAGTTCGGGCCCCAGGAACCCGGAGACGTACGACATGCCGAGCCCGATGAGCAGACCGCCGATCACGGCGCCGAAGGGGTTGTCCAGGCCGCCCACCACCGCCGCCGTGATCCCGAAGACGAACACGACGTCGAAGACGTTCGGCGAGATGAACGGCGGCCCGGCGAGCATGCCCGCCAGCGCGCCGATGAGGGAGGCGATGCCCCAGCCCGCCGTGAGCATGAGGCCGACCCGCACCCCGCTGAGCCGGGCCGCCTCCGGATGGAAGGCGGCGGCACGCATCCGCAGTCCGAGGGGTGTGAACCGGTACAGGGCGAACAGCAGGAGGGCGACCACTCCCACGGAGACCAGGGCGAACACGTCCGAGGGGGCGAAGCGGCCCACGTAGCTGAACGCGTAGCGGAAGCCGTGCTGCTCGTTGCCCCAGACCATGCCGACACCGCCCTGGACCACCAGGAGGAGGCCGAGGGTGACGATGATGGCGTTGAGCTGGGAGGTGCGGGCGATGGGACGGATGATGACGCGCTCCACGAAGGCGCCGACCAGCAGCCCGGCCGTCAGGGCGGCGGCGAACCCGAGCCAGTAGGAACCGGTGAGCTGGGTGACCGTGTAGGCGGTGTAGACGGAGAGCAGCGCGAGCGCGGGCTGGGCGAAGTTCACCAGCCGGGTGGCCTGGTAGATGATCACCAGGGACAGCGCCAGTGCCGCGTAGGCCGCCCCGGAGGCCAGCCCGTTGAGGGTCAGGGTGACGAAGTAGTTCATGGGGGTCTCCCTCAGAAGCCGAGGTAGGCGTGGCGCGTGCGGTCGTCGGCCAGGAGTTCGGCGGAGGGCCCCTCCGCCACGACACTCCCCTGGTTGAGGACGTAGCCGTGGTCGGTCACGGACAGGGCCCCGGCGGCGTTCTGCTCGACGAGGACGACGGTGAGGCCGGTGCGGTCGCGCAGGTCGCGGAGCAGGTCGAGGATGCGCCGGGTGATCAGGGGCGCGAGGCCGAGCGAGGGTTCGTCGAGGAGCAGGACGCGGGGCCGGGCCATGAGCGCGCGGCCGATGGCGAGCATCTGCCGCTCCCCGCCGGAGAGGGTGGCGGCGGCCTTCGCCCGGCGCTCCGCCAGGGGCGGGAACAGGTCCATGACCTCGTCGAGGGTGGTCCGGTCGCGTCGGTCCGCGCGCCAGAGGGACCCCAGGCGCAGGTTCTCCTCCACGGTGAGTTCGACGACCACGCCCCCGCCCTCGGGGACGTGGGCCAGACCCCGGGTGATGACCTGTTCCGTGGGGAGCCGGGTGATGTCCTCGTCCGCGAGCAGGACTCGCCCCGAAGCGGCGCGGTGCAGGCCGGTGAGGGTGCGCAGGAGCGTGGTCTTGCCCGCGCCGTTGGCCCCGAGGACGGCGCACAGTCCGCGTTCGGGGACGGTGAGGCTGACGCCGTCGAGGGCCCGGACGGCGCCGTAGGCGGCACTGAGGTCCTCGACGGTGAGCAGGTGCCGGGTCATCGGGGGTCCCCGTTCCGGTCGTCGGGTCCGGTGGCAGGGTCGGTGGAGGTGCCCAGGTAGGCCCGGGTGACGGCGGGGTCGGCCTGGACCTCCTCGGGGGTCCCGGAGGAGATGACCCTGCCGAAGTCGAGGACGACGACGCGGTCGCAGACGTCCATGACCAGGTCCATGTGGTGTTCGACGAGGACCACCGCCATGTCCTGGCTGAGTCCCCGGATCCGATCGGCCAGTTCGGTCATCTCGTGGCCGGAGAGCCCGCTGGCGGGTTCGTCCAAGAGGAGGAGTTCGGGTTCGCCGACGCAGGCCCGGGCGAGGGCGACCTGCTTCTGCACCCCGTAGGGCAGGGTGCCGGGCAGCCGGTGCGCGTGCTCGGCGACGCCGAAGCGTTCCAGGGCGGCCATGGCCCGCTCCGTCAGCTCGCGTTCGTCGCGGTGGTGCCGTCCGAGGCCGCTGACGAGGGAGAACGCCCCGCCCCTGGCGAGGCGGTCGGCGCCCACCATCACGTTCCCGATGACGGGCATCATCGGGAAGAGGTTGAGGCCCTGGAAGGTCCGGGCGATCCCGGCCCTGGCCAGGTGGTGGGTGCGCCTGCCGGGTGGCGGCGCCCCCTTCCACGAGACGGCTCCCCTGGTGGGGCGCAGCACCCCGGACAGGACGTTGAAGAGGGTGGTCTTTCCCGCTCCGTTGGGTCCGATGAGACCGACGACGGAGCCCGGGTCGACCCGGAGCCCGACGTCGTCGAGCGCGGTGAGCCCTCCGAAGCGCACGGTCACCCCCTTGGCTGTCAGGAGGTGTTCCGGTGCGGTCGTTGTCATGACTGCCTCTCTCCGGCTGCTTGCCGGACTTCATACCGACCAGTTGGTATCCCCTGGTCGGCGCGACGGGGCGCCCGCACGCGCCGTCGCGTCCGGTCCCGGGACGTGTTCAGTTCAGGAGTCGGGCCAGGTCCACTCGGGACCGGATGTTGAGCCTGCGGAAGATGCCGCGCAGGTGGTGCTCCACGGTGCGCGGGCTGATGAACATGTGCGCGGCCACCTCACGGTTGGTCGCGCCCTCCGCCACCAGTTGGGCGATCTGCTGCTGTTGGGCGGTCAGGTCCCCCGTGGCCGGGGTCTGCGGGCCGCGTTCGGCGGTCCCGATGGCGCGCAGCTCGGCGCGGGTCTGCCGGACCCACAGCCGCGCCCCGAAGCGCTCGAAGGTCTCCAGCGCGTTGTACAGGTGCTCGCGGGCGCGCCCGGGCAGGCGGGACCGCCGCAGGGAGGCGCCGAAGAGCAGCTGGGTGCGCGCGTGTTCGACGTCGTCGTCCCCGCAGGCCCGGTGCAGGTCGAGCGCGGTCTCGAAGTGGTCGGCCGCCTCCTCCCCGGTGGCGAGCAGACCGTCCCCGCGGGCGGCCAGGGCCAGGAGGCTCGGGCTCTCCACGGCCTCGGCCCAGCCCCGGTACCCGGCCTGGGAGGCGCGCGCCCACCCGGTCTTGCCCGTGCGGACCGCGGCCTCCACGAAGTGCGGGGCGGTGAGCAGGCGCATGGTGGGGTGCCCGTGTCCGGGGCCCGCGTGCACCAGGGAGCGCAACCGGAAGAAGGCGTCGGCGGCGTTGCCGCGTGAGAGTTCGAGGACGGCCTGGGCCCAGGAGGCCAGGGCGGAGGGCAGTCCGAGGCTCTTCTCCCCGGCCTGGGCGGTCACCGCGCGCGCCCGGATGTGGCAGGTGTCGACGTCGCCCTGGATGGCGGCGATCATCGCCAGCGAGGCGAGGTTCTGGGCGACCCAGATGGACTGGCCGGACTCGCGGGAGGCGCGCAGCCCGGTCAGGGCGGTCCCGGCGGCGGAGGGGAAGCGCCCGCTCCAGAACTCGGAGAACACGAGGAAGGCCAGCGCCGAGGGCACGAACGCGTGTTCTCCTCGGGATCGGGCCGACTCCGCCGCACGGGTGGTGACGGTGCGGACGAAGGGGGCGTCCCCCAGGCGGAGGCCGCAGATCCCCGCCCACACCAGCTCCGAGGGGGCGCTCATTCCGTGTGAGAGTCGGATCGCCTCGCGCAGCAGCGGGGTGGAGTTCACGTAGTCGCCCCGGAACGAGACCGTGCACCCCTCCAGGAAGGCGGCGATCAGTCGCATCGAGGGCGGGTCGTCCGGGCGGACCAGCGGGACGGCGAGTTCGGTGGCCCTGGCGTGGCGGACCGGGTCCCCCGCGTAGGAGGCGCTGTCGGCGGAGCGGACCAGGGCGCGCAGGGCGAGGGTGCGGTCGTGCGGGATGAGGTCGCGGCCGACGGCGTACAACCGTTCGGCGGCGTCGACGGCGTTGGAGTCGCACGTCTCGAAGGCGGCCTCGATGAGGGAGATCACGGCCCGGCGGCGGTCGGAGACCGCGAGCGGCCGGGCCCGCCCGAGCAGCTGTGCGGCGCGCTCGGGCTCTCCGGCGAGGTGGGACTCGTAGGAGGCGGTGGCCAGGCGGCAGGCGCGTTCGTCGGGGTCGGGGGTGAGGGCGGCGGCGCGCTCGTTGGTGTGGGAGGCGGCGAGCGGTCCCGCCAGGCGTTTGGCCCGCCTGGCGGCGGCCGCGATCCGGTCGGCAAGGTCGGCGTCGGGGGCCTCGGCGCCGCAGGCGGCGTGCCTGGCGAACTCGACCGGGGCGTGCTCGCGGTCGGTCACCCCGGCCAGGGCTCGGTGGGCCGCGCGCAGGCGACCGGCGGGGGTGCCCTGGACGACGGCCTCCCGCAGGAGCGGGTCGGGGAAGACCAGGGTGTCGCCGTCCACGCGCACCAGGCCGCGTTCCTCGGCCGGTTCGAGGGTGGACACCGAGGGCGCGGGTTCGGGGTGGTCGGGCTCGCACGCGGCGTCCAGGAGCAGATGGACCCGGGGCTCGGCGGCCAGCGCGCCGAGCAGCAGGAGCCGCCTGGCGTCGTCGGGCAGCTCCTCGTAGGGGGCGAGCTGCGCGGAGCGCAACCGTGCCGCGAGCGGAAGGGGTTCGGGCGGGGGATGTTCACCCCGGACCTGCTCCGGGGTGAGGGCAGAGAGGAAACCGAGGGCCGCTGCGGGATTTCCGTGGGCGGCGCGGACCAGTCCGGTGCGGACCGGGGACGACAGGTGGGCGGGGGCGCGGTCGGTGAGCAGGTCGTGGACCGCGCGGTCCTCCAGCGGGGCGAGGACCAGTTCGGTCACCCCCGGGACCGGACCGGGGTCGGTGGATCGGGGGTGTCCGCCCCGGGCCGCGAACACGGCCGCGATCCGGGTGCCGGTGAGACGCCGCGCGGCGAACGCCAGGGCGTCGAGCGAGGCGGAGTCCAGGAGTTCGGCGTCGTCCACGCACAGCAGGAGCGGCCGTTCGGTGCTCGCCTCGGAGAGGAGTTCGAGGACCGCGGTGTAGAGCGGGTACCGGTCGGTGTCGCTGCCGCCGCCCCGGGTGAGGGCCTCCCGCAGGAGGTCGCGCTGGGCTGCCGGGAGTCGGTCGAGCACCGGCCCCACGGGGCGCAGGAGGCGTTGGAGGCCGGAGCAGGGGAGGTCGGTCTCGGTGGGGACCCCGCCCACGTGGAGGACGGTGAAGTCACCTGCGGTGTCGCGGACGTGGTCGAGCAGGAGGCTTCGGCCCTGGCCCGGACCGCCCGTGAGGAGCACGGACGCGCCTCGCCCGGACCTCGCGTCGCCCAGGGCGTCGGCGAGGGTCCTCCGCTCAGCGTCCCGGCCCCGGAGGCGTACGCTCGGGGGCTCCGTGTACCGTTCCGTCACGTTGTTCACATTCGCACAGCGCCGCCCCGCTCCGGCAGATGTGAACGGACACACTGGTCGTTTCACCGATACCCGCTCGGGGTCGCGAGTGGCGCCCGTGCACGGGGGTTCTGGTGGTCTTCGGGTGACTTCTCGGGGATGGTGTTCCGCAAGCGAAACCGGTGGCCAGAACGGCTTTTCGGTGTCAGAAAAGTGATCCCGGTCACCCTCTCGGCTCGATACCGGAACTCCGCGCACGTCCGTCCAGGTAGTCAGGACACCGTGCGCGGAAGCGCCCCGACAGCGAAACAGACAAACGACACAAACGACTCGTGGATAGCTTTTTGTCCACTGCGGGACACTGTCGCCGCCGTCCTCGTGCGGGATATCCAGTGCGGGACACACTGGATCGGACAGCCGGAGGACCCGCATGGAGAACCGCTCCCTGACAGCGGACGACCGACGCATTCCCGTCGGCGCCGCGAACCGACCACTGACGTTCGGTGTGGAGGAGGAGTTCTTCGTCGTCGACCCGCTCACGCGCCGCATCCTCTCCCGCGCACCCGACGTCCTCGCCCGCACCCGCGCCTTCGGCCCCCACCTGTGCGGCGAGTTCACCCGCTCCCAGGTGGAGGCCAACAGCCCCGTGTGCACCACCTCCGAGGAGGCCCGCGCGTTCCTGGAGGCCGCACGGGCCGAACTCCACCGGGCCGCCGACGGCGCGGGCCTGGCCGTCGCCGCGACCGGTACGCCGATCCTGGGCGACCCCGCGTCGGTCGCCGTCAGCGACGGCCGCCGCTACGCCGCCATCGCGACCCACTTCGGCGCCCTGCGCGACTCGCACGTGGTGTGCGGCTGTCACGTGCACGTCGGCATCCCCGACCCCGCCGCCGTGGCCGCCGTCAGCGACCACCTGCGTCGATGGCTGCCCTTCCTGGTCGCGCTGGCCGCGAACTCGCCCTTCCAGTCCGGCCGGGACACCGGTCACGCCAGCTGGCGGACGGTCACCTGGAACCGGCTTCCGTCCGCCGGACCGCCGCCGCTGATGGGCACCGTCAAGGAGCACGAGAGCGCCGTGCGGGGGCTGACCTCCACCGGGGCGATCCTGGACCGCCACATGGTCTACTGGGACATCCGCCTCTCCGACCACCTGCCCACCCTGGAGATCCGGGTGGGCGACGTGGCCGCCACCGCCGAGGAGGCCCTGCTCTTCGCCACCCTCACCCGCGGCCTGGCCACACGGGCCCTCAACGACGTGCGGCACGGGGTTCCCGCGCCCGCCGTCAACACGCACACCCTGCGCGCCGCCGTGTGGCGGGCCGCCCGGGAGGGGCTGGAGGGGGTGATCCCCGACCCGCTGACCGGCGAGTCCCTGACCGCGAGCGTCGCCATGGAACGGGTCCGCCGCGCCGCCCTGCCCGGCCTCGCCGTCTCAGGCGACACGGACCTGGTGTCCTCCCTGCTCGACCGGGTCCTCACCGTGGGATCGGGCGCCCACCGCCAGCGCCTGGCCTACGCGCGGCGGGAGCGGATGACCGACGTGGTGGACCATGTCGTGGCCCAGACCCGCGAGGGTCTGGGTTCGGTTCCCCGGCCCCGGAGCCCACGGGTCTGAGCCCCGGCGGGAGGCCGCCCCTCCCGCCGGGGGACGCCTAACCCCGGAGGCGTTCCCGGATGTCGGCGGTGGTGGGCGGGTCGGCCCCCTCCCGGGTGACCGTGTGCGCGGCGGCGGTGACGGCGAAGGTCAGCAGGTCCGTCAGGTACGCCTCGGTCAGCCCGGACAGACGGCTCCGCGGCCGCTCGCCGAGCCTGTCGTCCAGGTCGAGGCGGCGGAGCAGGGCTCCCATGAAGGAGTCGCCCGCCCCGACCGTGTCCACGACCTCCACACTCGGCGCGGGGACCGTGGCCACCACACCATGGGAGAGGGCGAAGGCCCCGTCCCCGCCGAGGGTGACCACGACCAGCGCCGGACCGAGCGCGGCCAGGGCGTGCGCGGCCCGTTCCGGCGTGTACTCGGGGTAGAGGAAGGCGAGGTCCTCGTCGCTGGCCTTGACCACGTGCGCCTGGGCCGCGTGGCGCAGGGCCAGCGCGCGGGCCTCGGCCGGGTCCCCGACCACGTCGGCCCGGATGTTGGGGTCGAGGGAGACCGTCACCTGCCCCCGGCCGTGCTCGCGCCGCAGCAGCGCCTCGATCCGCGAGGCCCCCGGCTCCCGGAAGAGGGCGATCGAGGCGGCGTGCAGGGCCACCACGCCGGGTCCCAGGGTGCCGGGGAGTTCGCCGGGCTGCCACCGCCAGTCGGCGGCGTCGTCCATGCGGAAGTCGTACCGGGCCGACCCGTCCTCGCCGAGGGTGGCCAGGGCCAGCGCGGACGGTTCCTCGGCCGCGACCAGCCCCGAGGGGTCCAGCCCTCCGGTGAGGAGGCGCTCCCGGATGAGATCCCCGAAGCCGTCGGCGCCGATCCGGGCGAGCAGCCGGGTGGGCGTTCCCAGTCGGGCGGCGGCCAGCGCCGTGTTGGCCGGGCCGCCGCCCGGTGCGGCCCGCAGCACGCCCGGGCCGTGCCGGGTGGGGAGCAGGTCCATGACGTTCTCCCCGACCACGACCAGTCGGGTCGATCCGGGTTCGGTGCCCGGCGCCTCCCCGCTCACCGCGTCCCTCCGTTGCCGGGCAGGGCGGCCGCGATCGAGGTCGAGAACCCGACCTGCGGCAGCAGGGCGGCCTGGTAGGCGTGGTAGACGTCCGGCTTGCCCGCCCACACCGCGTCCGAGGGGCGGTTGGCGGGGTCGAGCTCGTGCCGCCAGCTGCCGTTCTCGCGGTCCACGTGGAAGCGGTCCGCGTAGTCCCACCAGAGTTCGTACTGCTCGGTGTAGGCGGTGTCGCCGGTGCGCCGGGCCAGCACCCACGCGGCCATGGTGGCCTCGGCGACCACCCAGTGCATGCGCTGGCGCACGACCGGACGGTCCTCCCAGTCCAGGGTGTAGGCGAACCCCTCCGCGCCGTCCACTCCCCAGCCGCGCCGGACGGCGTTGGCGAAGAGGTGTTCGGCGTCGGCGCGCAGCCACGCGGGTGCGGTCTCGCCCGCGCGTTCCAGGGCGAGTTCGAGGTGGATGAGCAGGCGTGCCCACTCCAGGAGGTGGCCCGTGGTACTGCCGTAGGGGCGGAAGGGGTGGTCCGGCTGGTCGCGGTTGTAGTCCGGTACCGGCCGCCACTCCGGGGTGAAGTGCTCGGGCAGGCGCCAGTCGTGCTCGGCGGCCACCCCGTGCACGAGGCGTTCGGCGATGGCCAGGGCCCGCCGGGTCCAGCCGGTGTCACCGGTGGCGTCGGCGGCGGCCAGGAGCGCCTCCACCCAGTGCATGGCGCTGTTGGCCCCCCGGTAGGGCTCGGTGACGGTCCAGTCGGCGTCCCAGCTCTCCCGGACGCAGGCCGCCTCCTTCTCCCAGAAGTACGTGTCGAACACCCTCAGGGCCTCGTCCAGCAGGTCGCGCGCGCCCGGCCGGGCGGCGAGGGTCGCCGACGAGGCGGCCAGGACGACGAAGGAGTGGGGGTAGGCGGACTTGTCCGGAAGCTTCTGGGAGCGCTCCCGAGCACTGGTGGGGTCCTCCTCCGGCACCTCGTCGAACCACCCGCCCAGCTCGGTGTCGCGCAGCGGCCCGGAGAGGGCCGCCAGCCCGTGGTCGGCCAGCGCGGCGGCGCGCGCGTCACCTCGCAGGTGCGCCAGGGCGAACACGTGCGTCATGCGAGCGGTGATCCAGGTCTCGGTGGGGCGGTCGGGCTCCACACCGCCCCGGGCGTCCAGCCAGCCGAACCCGTCGGGGACGGCCGCGCCGGCGGCGAAGTCGACCAGGCGCCGTTCCTCCGCTCCCAACCACGCGGGGGACCCCGGCGCGGGGCGTGTCGAAGTGGTCAAACCAGTGCCTCCTCAGGCAGTCGTTCCGCCCGCCACGCTATCCCGCGCCGCGTCTCCCGGGGAAGGCTCCGTTCGCCCCTCTCCGTGCCCGGTCGGCGGCGCTGCACGTCCAGCGGATGTGCTCGGCGACGCTGAGGGGATCGTCCGCCATCGGGATGTGTCCGACACCCAGCAGCGACACCATGCGCGCGTTGGGGACCCGCTGGTGGGCGTGTTCCGCGCTGGAGGGCAGCAGCGTACGGTCCCGGTCTCCCCAGGCGATGGTGACCGGACAGGTGATCGGGCGCGAGGTGAAGTCGTAGTCGGCGATCCTCGGCACCATGCGCACGTACGGCGCTCCCGGGGTGAGCCCCTGGATACCGAACCGGGTCGCCTTCGCCTCGGGCGAGGAGGGGTCGCCGCGCAGGGCGATGCGCGCGGCGGCACGCGCGGGCGGGGTGTCGGCGAGCCGCTCCTTGACCGACATGGGCAGGTGGGTGGCGAGGTTGGCCACCGCCCCCACCGTGCGCATGCCCCAACGGGCGAGCCGGTCGGAGAACCCGGCCGGTGAGAACACCGTCACCGATCCGGCCACCCCCTGGACCCCCAGTTCCAGGGCGATGGAGCCGCCCAGGGAGTTGCCCGCAAGATGCGGCCGCTCGAACCCGTGCAACTCGCAGAACTCCCGGATCACCCGCACCAGACTGTGCACGTCGTAGGGCTCGTCCAGCTCCGGAGCCGGAGACTCCCCGAACCCCGGCAGGTCCACGCTGACCACCTCGTAGTCGGCGGCCAGCCGGGGCGACACCGCCTCCCAGCTCTGTCTGCGATCCCCGAGCCCGTGCAGCAGGACCACGGGGCGACCGCTTCCGCTCCGTTCGAAGGCGATGCGTCTGGGGTTCATCCCACCGGTCTACCCGAGGTAGCCGTCCCGACCACCGGGTCGAACCAGGAAACTGGGCAAAAGCTGGGCTCGCGTTGACCCGGCGGCGGAGCGCGCACGCGGTGCGGCGGTCAGCAGCAGACCGAACACCACGGCCACCAGGCCCAGCACCGGCGCCAGACCGAAGCCCAGACCGGCCACGGTCAGGGCCAGCAGTCCCCCGCCGATCAGCGCGGCGGCGGCCAGCACGCGGACCAGCCCGGGGTCGCCCCGCAGGACCTTCGGCGGCTCCTCGAACCGCACGGCCCAGTTGGCCAGCGGCAGGAGCAGCGGCACCAGGACCGCCACGCCGAGCACGCCCCACAGCAGCCACAGCCCGGTCATCGGGTCGGGCGTGTTGATCCCCAGTCCGTACACGACGGCCCCGGCGACCACGGAGATCGGCAGCATGTGCCACAGGTACACGGTCATCAGCTGCGGCGAGACGCGGTCCAGCATCCGCGCCGGACCGGGCCGGTCCGACCACGCGGAGATCCGGTCCCGCAGGAGCATCGCGACGCCGACCTGCACCGCGCCCAGCGCCGCCAGCACCAGAGTCGGCGGGGCCACGTTCGAGGTCTCGGCGGCGAACACACCGGTCATGTTGAGGGAGTAGGGCCCCACGTACACCAGGACCACGGCGGTCACGGCGCCGACCACCGCCATCCCCACCGCGTGGGGGCGGCGGATCGCACCGGTCGCGTACCGGAACCCCAGCTGGTGCACGGCCAGCCAGACGAAGGCCACGTTCAGGAAGCCGAAGGCCTCCACCCCGAACCCGAACCGGCTCAGGTCCACGACCATCGCGCCGGCCAGCAGCGCGGCGGGGACCCACCAACCGAACCTGTCCTGGGCGGCCACCAGGATCGGCGTCGCCACCACCACCAGCACGTACGCGGCCAGGAACCACAGGACCATGCCCGCCGCGCCCGCGCCGACCAGCACCGGCTGCTGAGGGGCTCCGCCCAGGACCGCCAGGTGCGAGGCGAGGATCCACACCACCGCGAGGGGCACCACCGGCCAGGCCAGCCGCCGCAGCCGCTTGGCCCACCAGACCGAGGCGGACTCGCCCCGGGCCCGGGCCGAACGCCAACTGATCAGGTTGGCGGCGCCGCCCACGAAGAAGATCAGCGGCATGACCTGGGACACCCAGGTGAGCGCGAACCCGCCCGGTGTGCTCAGGACGCTGGTCGCGGCGAGCTCGCCCTCGGACTGCACGGTCAGCACCGGCAGCCACCAGTGCTGGAGGACCACCAGGACCATGACGAACAGGCGCAGGAAGTCAAGGAAACGGTCCCGGCTCCTGGAACGGGGCGCGGCCACCGCCGGTGCTGTGGCGGTGGTCGGGGGCCGGTCCCCGCCCGCGGGTTCGACGGTCACGGTCATGGCTTGTCGCTCCTTGGTCTTTCCCGGGTTCTGGGGGACGTCCCGGCACCGGTGGCGCCTGGACGTGCTGACCGGGCTGTGCTGACCTGTGGGGGGTCCCGACACGTCCCGGTGCGTGCCCTGCTGACGGGCGCTCACCGATACGGATGACGGCAGTGGTGACGCGTCGCTGGTATCGACTCTAGGCGCCAGGTCAAAGGGGGCGCGAGGGCGCTGGGTACCCTCTCTCACCGACGGCCTGCCCTCCCCCTGAGGGTGGTGCCAGCACTACCGGGACCCCCGGTGCGCCGGTGACGCGGGGGTGTCCGCGGTGCCGGGGGTGCGGGTGGGGCCGGGGCGAGGTGGTGCCGCGGGGACCCGGGGGGATCAGGGAGCGGTGGGGAGGGCGCGCTTGTGCCCGGTCACACGGTAGCGGTCCACGAGGGTGCGGACCACCTCGTCGGAAACCGGGAGGCCCTCGAGGAAGTCGTCGATCTGGTCGTAGGTCAGCCCCAGCGCGTCCTCGTCGGGCTTCTGCGGGGTGAGCGTCTCCAGGTCGGCCGTGGGCACCTTGTTCACCAGGTCCTCGGGGGCGCCGAGTTCGGCGGCGACCGCGCGCACCCGGCGCTTGGTCAGGCCGGTCAGGGGAACCAGGTCGACCCCGCCGTCGCCGTACTTGGTGAAGAAGCCGGTGACCGCCTCGGCGGCGTGGTCGGTGCCGACCACCAGGCCGCGCAGGCCGCCCGCGATCGCGTACTGGGCGATCATCCGCTGACGGGCCTTGACGTTGCCGACGACGAAGTCCTCGGCGAAGGCGTGCTCGTGGGTCACGCCGGCCTCGGTGAGGGAGGCGGCCATGGCGTCCGTGGCCGGGCGCACGTCCACGGTCAGGCAGCGGTCGGGGGCGCCGAACTCCACGGCGCGGGCCGCGTCCTCCTCGTCCTTCTGTGCCCCGTAGGGCAGGCGCACGGCCACGTACTCGGCGTCGTGCCCGGCCTCGCGGGCGCGGTCGACGGCCAGACGGGACAGGCGTCCGGCGGTGAGCGAGTCCACACCCCCGCTGATACCGAGGACCAGCGCGCGGGCACCGGTCGTGGTGAGTCTCTCGGCGAGGAAGGCCACGCGGCGCTCGATCTCGGCGTCGACGTCGAAGTGCTCGGGGACTTCGAGGTCGCGGATGATCTCGCGGCGCTGCTCGCTCAGCTCGGTCTCGGTCACGTGCGCTCCCTGGGTGTGGTGCGTGGTCCACCGATTATCACCCTTGCGGGGGATGGCTTCACCACGTGGTCAGGAGTGCGAGCGCAGGCGGCGGGCGAACCGCTCGTAGTCCACCACCACGCCGTCACCGTCCACTGACAGCCGGTACTCGCCGTGGAGGGGGTCGCGGTAGGTGTACCGCTCCAACCCGTCCTCGGCCGGGTGGCGGGTGTAGCGCTGACGGACCCGGCGGATCCGCAGGCACGGGATGTCGATCCACGCGACCGCGATGTCCCGGTGTTCTCCGGGGCGCAGGCCGAGGCGGCGGATGGGGAGCGTGTTCGTCAGGGGGGTGGCCGCGACGTCGGCGTCCAGGCAGCCCACCAGTTCGGGGAGCGGGCGGCCGTCCGCGTCGGTCCAGTGGCCGCCCTGGGCCCGGAGCGTGACCGATCTGGGCCCGCTGGTGGAGAGCACCTCGGCGCGGACCTCGCGGGTCGTCCAGGCCAGGTCCGTGCGGACGGTGAAGCGCGTGAAGAAGCGCTCCTCCCCCTCCACCACGGTCTCCCCGGCCTCCAGCCGGTGGCCGTCGGGCTCGGGAAGCACCGCTCCGAGCCCCAACCCCTGGGGTACGTCGGTGCGGGTCCAGGCGGCCGGGTGTTCCGTCAGTGACGACATGTCACCGTTCTACCGTTCTGGAGGGTGCGGCGCCAGAGCGCGAGCGTGCCCGTGCCGAACGTGACACGGGCACGGAAGCCTTTCGTTACGGGGCCCGCGGTCCGTCCTACAGGGACCGCGGGCTCCGTAGGACGGGTGTCAGGCGACGGGCTGGGGCTCGTCGTCCCGACCGCCGGCCTTGAGTTCGGCCTGCACGAGGTCGAAGTCCGCCTCCATCTGCGGGCTGACCTTGCCGAGCCCGTTGAAGACGAAGATGCACAGCACGCTCAGGGCGATGGCGGGCACCATGGCGTACAGCCCGAGGCCGAGGTAGGCCTCGTCGATGCTGTCCCAGATGATGGCGGTGGTGGCGCCCGCGACCATCCCGGCCAGGGCTCCGGCCCAGGTCATCCGGCGCCAGAACACGGCGAGGACCAGGACCGGACCGAAGCCCGCACCGAAGCCCGCCCAGGCGTAGCCGACCAGGCCCATGACGGACTGGTCGCCGTACAGGGCCACGAGCGCGGCCACCACGGCCACGACGACCACGGCCAGGCGGCTGAGCCACATGAGGGTCTTCGGGTCGGCGTCCTTGTTGACGAAGGCCTTGTAGCCGTCCTCGGTGATGGCGGAGGAGGCCACCAGGAGCTGGGAGTCGGCGGTGCTCATGACCGCCGCGAGGATGGCGGCCAGCAGGAAGCCCGCGACCCACGGGTTCATCAGGGCGTCGATGAGGCGGGGGAAGACCTGCTCGGGGTCGTCGAGCGGGGTGTCGAAGTAGGAGATGCCGACGAAGCCCACGAGGAGCGCCAGCGCCATAGCGGTGACCGCCCAGGTCACGCTGATGGCCGCGGCCTTGGGGATGTCCTTGAGGGAGCGGATGCCCATGTAGCGGGCGAGAATGTGCGGCTGGCCGAAGTAGCCGAAGCCCCAGGCCAGACCGGAGACGATGACGACCCAGCCGAGCGTCTCGGTGGACACCCAGGCCCCGTCGGTGAGGGTGGAGCCGCCGAAGGCCGACATCAGGTTCTCGCCGTTGGCGTTGACGCCGTCGGCGACCGCGCCGAGGCCGCCCAGGAAGCTGATCGCGACCACGGGCACCACTAGCAGGGCCAGCCACATCATCATGGCCTGCACGACGTCCGTGACCGAGACAGCGAGGTAGCCGCCGATGACGGTGTAGGCGACCACGATGCCGAGGCCGATGAGCACCGCCAGCTCCGGGTTGAGCCCGAAGACCTGGTCGAACAGCGACATCATCGCCGTCATGCCGGAGGCGACGTAGAAGAAGTAGAAGACGATGATGAGGATCGCCGAGACCGCGCGCAGCAGACGGGTGCGGTCGTTGAAGCGGTTCTCCAAGAAGGCGGAGAGGGTGAGCGAGTTGGACTCGCCACCATGGCGGGAGTCGGTGACGCGCTCGGTGTACACCCGCAGGCGGGGTGCGAGCAGGATCCAGCTGCCGAGGAAGCCGGAGGCCAGACCGACCGCGATCCAGGCCTCACCGAGACCGGACGCGTAGATCGCGCCGGGCAGACCCAGCAGGAGCCATCCGCTGAAGTCACTGGCGTTGGCGCTCAGGGCGGTGACCAGACTGCCCAGCTTGCGACCCCCCAGGACGAAGTCGGACTGTGACTGTGTGCGGCTGTAGAAGTACACAGCCATCGCGACCATGAGGCCGAGATAGATCGTGAAGGTCACGATGGGGCCGACCAAGGAGTCGGGGTTCAACCGTCTCCTCCTTTCCCTGGAACGCCAACGTTTGACCGTTTAGCGTCATTTACTAAGAACAGGCCCGATCATCACGGTTGGTAGCCCAGACCACAATGCCCTGTGTGCGAAACAACACCCGGTCGAGACCTGGTCGAGTTCTTGACCAGGCAGAATTGTCCAGAAGGCCATCGCTGCGAAGTCCTGTTTGTCGGATCGGACATACGCGACTCCCGGTGGCCCCGAAACGGTCTCGGATAACGAGACACGACCACACTCGGAAACGAGACGGCCCCTCGGGCGTCCGTGCGTTCAGCCGAGCAGCTCCCGCAACCGGCGCTCCACTCCGGCCAGGTGCCCGCCCAGTGCGAGTCGCGCCGCCTCGGGGTCGCGCGCCCTCACCGCTCGGACGATCCGACGGTGTTCCCCGTCGCTGGCCGCCAGACCGTCCTCGGTCAGCGGTGCCACGTCCATGAGCTGGTTGATCCTCATCCGCGCGTCCGTGACCGCCGCTGCCGTCCGCTCGGATCCGGTCAGCTGGGCCAGGGTGATGTGGAAGACGGTGTCGCAGCGCCGGTAGTCGGCGGGTCCGGCATCGGCGGCCACACCCACGCGCCGGTCCAGGAGGGCGTGCTGGTCCACGGTGAGGCCGGTCTCGGCCAGCCGGACCACCGCACCCGTCTCCAGGGTGCGCCGGAAGGAGAGCAGGTCCTCCAGGGCGGTCGTCCCGGTCCCACCGAGGCCGTGGCGGGCCTCCTCGGGGGTGGGCCTCGGGGGCGGCTCGGCGACGAAGGTGCCACCGCCCCGACCGCGACGGGACTCGACGAAGCCCCGTCGCCGGAGGTACTGGATCGCCTCGCGCAGGGTGACACGGCTGACGCCGAGCCGGGAGGAGAGGTCGCGCTCGGCCGGGAACCGGCCGCCCGCCGGGACGACACCGAGCCTGATGGCGCACATCAGCCGCTCGACGGTGACCTCCAGGGCGTTGTCGGCCCGGACGCGGCGGAAGACCGCTTCGGCCGCGGGATCGCAGGAGGGGATCACTCGGTCAGCTTAGGACGTGTTCCGCGCTCTCGCCCGGAAAAGGCGGATCACCGATCTTCTCGGCCTGTCCGTATACCCCTGGGGAGAACGACCCCTTCGCACCTCGGCGAATCCGCATTCACTTGCGCCACTCCCGGCACGTGTACCTCGGTTCGCACGAGTCAACGCGACTGCCAGGGATGACCAGCGGCGCCTCGCTCGGGAACCCACCACTCCGCTCACCACACGGCACCATTGTGGCGTCGGATCCCGGGCACCATTCACCCTTTTGTTTTCTGCCTCCGACACCGAATTGATCGGTAGGGGAAATGACCGAGGACGGGGCCCACAATGGGCAGCGTGACTGATCGGGGAGGCCCGGGCACGCGAACGGCCCGGGGCGCGCGCCCGCCCCGGGCCGTTGGAAGGGGAGAGACTCGTGTCCTCCCAGGAAGGACCTAGTCCCAGTCCAGGCCGCCACCCGTCTGGTACTCGATCACTCGGGTCTCGAAGAAGTTCTTCTCCTTCTGGAGGTCCATCATCTCCGACATCCACGGGAACGGGTTCTCGGTCTCGCCGAAGATGGGGGCGAGGCCGATCTGCTCGGCGCGGCGGTCGGTGATGAAGTGCATGTACTTCTCGCACAGCTCGGCGTTGAGGCCCAGCACGCCGCGCGGCATGGTCTCGCGGCCGTAGGCCACCTCAAGCTCGCAGGCGTCGGTGAGCATCTGCCGGACCTCGGCCTGGAACTCCTCGGTCCACAGGTGCGGGTTCTCGATCTTGATCTGGTTGATCACGTCGATGCCGAAGTTCAGGTGGATCGACTCGTCGCGCAGGATGTACTGGTACTGCTCGGCGATGCCGACCATCTTGTTGCGGCGGCCCAGCGAGAGGATCTGCGCGAAGCCGGTGTAGAACCACATACCCTCGAAGATCACGTAGAACGCGACCAGGTCACGCAGGAAGGACTGGTCGGCCTCGGGCGTGCCGGTCCGGAACTCCGGGTTCTCCAGGTTCTGGGTGTACTTGAGCGCCCAGGCGTCCTTCGCGGTGATCGAGGGGACCTCGCGGTACATGTTGAAGAGCTCGCCCTCGTCCAGGCCGAGGCTCTCGCAGATGTACTGGAAGGTGTGCGTGTGCACCGCCTCCTCGAAGGCCTGGCGCAGCAGGTACTGGCGGCACTCCGGGTTGGTGAGCTGGCGGTACACGGCCAGGACGATGTTGTTGGCGACCAGGGACTCCGCGGTGGCGAAGAACCCGAGGTTGCGCTTGAGCATGAGGCGCTCGTCCTCGGTGAGCCCGTCCTTGGACTTCCACAGCGCGATGTCGGCCTGCATCGCCACCTCGGTGGGCATCCAGTGGTTGTTGCACCCGGCCAGGTACTTCTCCCACGCCCACGTGTACTTGAGGGGCAGCAGCTGGTTCACGTCGGCGCGGGCGTTGATCATCGACTTGTCGTCGACGTTGACGCGCTCGGCGTCGCGCTCGATCTCGCCGAGGCCGCTGGTGGCCGCTGCGCTGTTCTCGGAAACCGCGGTCATGCTCGAACTTGTCCGTTCTCCGGTCGGGCCGGGGTCGTCTTCGGGGAGTGGAGGGGTGCCACGAGGGG
>NZ_LAVM01000076.1:0-27196 GCF_001083815.1 Nocardiopsis sp. SBT366
GTCAGGGGATGATCCGGGGGTGGGGCGGGGTCACTCGCTCCCCTCGGCGGGCTCCACGACCGGTCGGTGTACGACCTCGTCGATGACGGTGAGCGTCTGGGTGGACGTCACACCGGGGAGCGACTGGAGGCGGCTCAGGATCAGGTCGCGCAGCTGGTTGGTGTTGGCGACGCGGACCAGAAGCACGATGTCCGCCGACCCCACCACGTACCAGCAGTACTCGATCTCGGGATAGGACGAGAGGATCTCCCGGTTGGCGCGCCAGTCGGGCTGGCTGCCGGAGATGAGGACGAGCGCGGTGACGCCGAGCCCCATCTTGGAGTGGTCGGTCACCACGGAGTAGCCGCGGATGACCCCTTCGTCGGTGAGGCGCTTGATCCGGTTGTATGCAGTGGCTCGGGAGACGTTGGCCAGCGCGGCGATCTCGGTGATGCCGGTCCGGGCGTCCTTGGCGAGCGCGCTCAGAATGGTCTGGTCGGTCGTGTCCGGCCGCCGGCCGTTCCTGTGCTGTTCGCCCATGGCCATGTGCGTGCTCCTCGTGTGCTCTTGTCGCAGGGCTCGGCTCCGTGCTGTCTTCATTGACAGGAAGCTGGGAAAAACCGGTCGGGGAGATGACGGACGCACGTTCCGTGGTGCTCGGGTCGGTGTGGGGGTATCGGGGGGATTCGTGCGTGCGGACCTCTTGTGCGAACCGCCAAACGGGGGAGTGGCGGAGAAGTTCCGACTGTACTCATGGTTGACGCACGGAGTAGGTCGAGGGTTTCCCTGACTGAGCAGTAACTACACCCGAACCACCAGATTCCGCCAGAAATTCTTGTCCCGACACCCATTCTCCGCATATTTGTCGTGACTGTCCGGGCATACGACGACTCCTGTGCGTGGCTTACGGGTGTCCCTTGGGTGGGGCTGGCGGAGGGTGGTGCTGATGGTGATTCGTGATGTTTGGCACTGCGTGTCGTTTTCCCCTGTTTCGGAGGCTGAAACTTGGACATCCACGAACGAAACCAGGTCCAACGTTCTTGATCGTATCGACTGTACGGTCGTATCTAGCGAAAGTGTCCAGTAGTACGGAGAATCAAAGGCAGACCTGACCACCCCGAGCCCGGGTCGCGCCACACGCGCGCAGGGCCACGTTGGGAGCCGCTCGACATGCCAACCCCAGAGCCCACGGGCCAGGGCGCCATCACCGTGGAGCACCTGCGACCCGAACTCACCCGGGAGCTGTACCGCGCCATGCGCACCGCGCGTGACCTGGACACCGAGGCCATCGCCCTCCAGCGGCAGGGCGTCTTCCCCGCCTACGTCTCCGTCCGTGGTCAGGAGGCCGCCCAGGTGGGCAGCGCCAGCGCGCTCGACCCCACCCGCGACTTCGTCTTCCCCACCTACCGCGAGATGGCCTCCGCCCTCGCCTACGGCGTGGAGATGGTCGCCTACATGGCCACCCACCGCGCCCTGTGGCACGGCGGCCTCTACGACGTCATGGAGTCCCGCTTCGGCGCCATCAACGCGGTGGTCGGCGGCCCCGTCCCACACGCCGTGGGATGGGCGGTCGGTGAGCGGCTCCGTGGCGGAGACGGCGTCGCCATGGCCTACTTCGGCGACGGCGCCAGCTCCGAGGGCGACGTGCACGAGTCCATGAACTTCGCGGGCGTGTTCACGGCACCCGTCGTCTTCCTCTGCCAGAACAACCAGTGGGCCCTCTCGGTGCCCAACGAGCGCCAGGTCGCGGGCGGCTCCGTCGCGGCCCGCGCCGAGGGCTACGGCATGGCCGGGGTGCTCGTCGACGGCAACGACGTCGGTGCCGTGTACACCGCCACCGCCGAGGCGGTCGAGCGGGCCCGCGCGGGCGGCGGCCCCACGGTCATCGAGGCCCTCACCTACCGCGTCGAACCCCACTCCACCTCCGACGACCCCAGCCGCTACCGGGACCGCGCCGACACCGACCACTGGCGCACGCGCGACCCCCTCGACCTGCTGCGCGCCGCCATGATCGAGGCCGGGCACGACGACGAGGCCCACCTCGCCACCGTCGACGCGGAGGCCGCCAAGCGCGCCGAGGAGATCCGTGACGGGGTGGCCGAGGCCCCCGAGCCCGACGGCTCCGAACTGTTCACCCACGTCTTCCGGGAGACCACCGAGGAGCTGGCCCGGCAGCACCGCACCTGGCAGGAAGAGGTCGAGCTGTGACCGAGCTGATCGAACACACCGACGCCCCGGTCGACTCCCGAGCGGTCGAGCTTTCCATGCAGCAGGCCATCAACCGGGCCCTGCGCGTCCTGTTGGAGGAGGACCCCGAGGTCCTCGTCTTCGGTGAGGACGTCGGCGCCCTCGGCGGTGTCTTCCGCGTCACCGACGGTCTCCAGAAGGAGTTCGGCGAACAGCGCGTCTTCGACACCCCGCTGGCGGAGTCGGCGATCATGGGCATGGCGGTCGGTCTGGCGATGAACGGCTGGCGGCCGGTCCCCGAGCTCCAGTTCGACGGCTTCGCGTATCCGGCCGTCGACCAGATCGTCAACCAGGTGGCGCGCATGAACTACCGCACGCGTGGCGCCGCCCCCATGCCGATCACCCTGCGCCTGCCGTCCTTCGGCGGCATCCAGGCGCCCGAGCACCACGGGGAGAGCCTGGAGGCGCTCTTCGCGCACACCCCCGGGCTGAAGGTCGTCGCCCCCTCCGACCCCGCCGAGGCGTACAGCCTGCTGCTCCAGTCCGTGCGCTCCGACGACCCGGTCGTCTACATGGAGCCCAAGGCCCGCTACTGGGACCGCCGCCCGGTGGTGCTGAGCGAGCCCGCCGACCCCATCGGCACGAGCCGGATCGTGCGCCCCGGAAGCCACGCCACCCTCGTCGCCTGGGGTGCGATGGTGCACCGCTGCCTCCAGGTGGCCGAACTCGCCGCCGAGGACGGAGTGGACCTGGAGGTCCTCGACCTGCGCTGGCTCAAGCCCATCGACGCCGCCGGGCTGGCCGCCTCCGTGGCGCGCACCAAGCGCGCCGTGGTCGTCCACGAGGCCCCGCTCACCGCCGGGCTCGGCGCGGAGGTGGCCACCCTCATCACCGAGAACTGCTTCCGTGAGCTGGCGGCCCCGGTCCAGCGCGTCACCGGATTCGACGTGCCCTACCCGGCCGGGCCGCTGGAGCCCCAGTACCTGCCGACGATCGACCGCGTCCTGCTCGCGGTCCAGCGAACCCTGGAGTACTAGCCCCCATGGCAGAAGAGAACATCACCTTCACCCTCCCTGACCTGGGCGAGGGCCTGGTCGAGGCGACCGTCCTCGAGTGGCAGGTCGCGGTCGGGGACACGATCGGCCGCAACGACCCCCTGGTCGAGGTGGAGACCACCAAGTCCGCCGTGGTCATCCCCTCGCCCAAGGCCGGTCGCGTGGTGGAGCTGCACGCGGAGGAGGAGCAGGTGGTCCCCGTAGGCGACCCCCTGGTGACCTTCGCGGTGGAGGTCGAGGAAAGGGCGCCGCAGGCCGGGATCGTCGGACGGGTTCCCACGGAGGACGCCAAACCGCAGCGCCGGGTCCGACTCAGGCCCCCGACGAACTGAGGCCGTGACGATCGAGGGCCCGTTCGGACGTCGACACCAACGGAGCGACCCTTGGGGTCATTCTGTTTATAGGAACGTCTGAATGGGTCCTCGTTCGCTTCCAACAAATCCCCACCCGGATCGAGAACGGAAAAGATTCATGAACGCGAATCCCGTCGGAGACGTGACAATGCGTTATGCGGATTTGCCGCCGCAGACCCCCGGCGATCACCTTCCGGTGCTTCTGCTGCACGGTTTCGGTACCACGTTCGAGATGAATTGGAGCGCCGCCGGATGGCCGCGCGCGTTCGACACCGCCGGACGCCGGGTGATCGGCCCGGACCTGCGCGGGCACGGGGTCAGTGACAAGCCGACCGACAGCGGGCTCTACCTGCCCGAACACTTCGTCGCCGACCTTCTGGGTCTGCTCGACGAGCTGGACGTGGAGCGCGTCGACGTCGTCGGCTACTCGATGGGCTCCCGGATCGCCTGGGAACTCGCGCTCACCGCGCCCGAGCGGGTGCGTCGTACGGTGCTGGGCGGGTTCGGCCCGGCCGACGCCCTGGCGGGCCTGGGCGCCGCCGAACCGGGCGCGGGGGACACCCCCTTCGACCACGTGTACCGGACCGTCGCCGCGCTTCCGGGCAACGACGCCTCGGCGCTCGCCGCGTGCGCCCGCGGCCAGGCCGCCCGTCCCTTCCAGGAGGAACCGCGTCCCGAGGGCCTCCCGCCGCTCCTGGTCGCCGGAGCCAGGGACACCGTCGCCGAGGGTGCCGCCGGGCTCGCTGAGCGCTGTGGCGGGTCGTTCGTCGAGATCCCGGGTCGCGACCACGCCAACGCCGTCTCGTCGCGCGTCTTCAAGCAGGCCGTGGTGGAGTTCCTCCAGGGCTGAGTCCGCGCCCGCCAAGTGGACCAGGCCGGTCTAGACCGGATGGGGCCCAACAGGGCGAGGTCACCACAGGTGAAGGTCACGACACGGGCGGTCGCACAGCCGGATTCATCGAGAGAACAGGAGGTCAAAAACAGCGATTAGGCCGTGGGTTGCCCCGATCCGGTGTGCTCTTGGTAACTTCCCGGTAAGGCCCCGTGTCACTCTGCTCTCGCCTTCATAACAACTACGGCCGTTGGTTAGATGTACATTCGGCCAGCGGATATCGTCCGGCTGCAGAACTCAGGTCGGTCCCGCGCGGAATGCGGTCCGCTGAGAGGGCGAAGGGGAGACTTTCAAGTGAAGCGCAGCAACGCAGCCAAGTTCGCAGCGGTCGCCGCCGCGGGCGTGCTGGCACTCACCGCGTGCGACAACGCGGCCGACGACGGTGCCAGCGGCGGAGGCGACGGCGAGACCTCCTCCGACGTCAAGGTCGGCCTGGCCTACGACGTCGGCGGCCGCGGTGACCGCTCCTTCAACGACTCCGCCTACCGCGGCCTCGAGCAGGCCGCCGAGGAGCTGGGCGTGGAGACCAACGACTTCGAGCCCGCCGACGGCGAGGCCGAGTCGGCCAAGGAGGAGCGCCTGGCCACCATGGCCGAGGAGGGCTACGACGTCATCATCGCCGTGGGCTTCGCCTACGACGCCGCCGTCCAGGCCGTCGCCCCCGAGTACCCGGAGGTCGACTTCGCGATCGTCGACTCCGAGATCGAGGACATCGACAACGTCACCAGCCTCGTCTTCGCCGAGGAGCAGGCCTCCTTCCTCGCCGGTGCCGCCGCCGCCCTGACCACCGACGAGGACCACGTCGGCTACATCGGCGGTGTCGAGACCCCGCTGATCCGCAAGTTCGAGGCGGGCTACGTCGCGGGCGTCGCGCACGTCAACGAGGACATCGAGGTGGAGATCAACTACCTCAGCCAGCCGCCGGACTTCGCCGGGTTCAACGACCCCGCCCAGGGCCGTGAGGCCGCCCAGGCCCAGTACGACCGCGGCGCGGACGTCATCTACCACGCCGCCGGCGCCTCGGGCAACGGCATCCTCCAGTCCGCCGTCGACAACGAGTTCACCTTCATCGGCGTCGACAGCGACCAGTACGAGAACGCCGAGGAGGAGCAGAAGCCGTACGTGCTGACCTCCGCCATCAAGCAGGTCGACGTCTCGGTCTTCGAGCTCATCCGCTCCGCCACCGAGGGCGACGTCGAGGCCGGGATCAAGCGCTTCGACCTCAGCGAGGGCGGCGTGGACTACACGCTGACCAACGAAGAGGCCATCGCGCCCATCCAGGACCAGCTCGACGAGCTCAAGCAGCAGATCATCGACGGTGAGATCGAGGTTCCCAGCCAGCCGTAACGGCGCTGGGACACTCCACGGAGCGGGCACCGGGCCCGCTCCGTGACCTGGACGAACACGGAGCCGGAGGGGCCAGCCCCCTTCGGCTCCGCCCGGTAGCCGCACCGCGACGAAGGCGTCCCGGCCGTGGCCGATCCCAGGCCCGCCCGCGCCCCGCCGCACATTCCCACAGAGGAGTCTGATGAGCAGCACGCCATCGGGCGGCGGGTCGAACGAACCCGCCGCCGTTGAGCTGCGCGGGATCACCAAGCGTTTTCCCGGCGTCGTGGCCAACCACGACATCGACATCACCGTGGCTCCCGGTACCGTGCACGCCATCGTCGGCGAGAACGGGGCGGGCAAGTCCACGCTGATGAAGACCCTGTACGGCATGCACCGGCCGGACGAGGGCACCATCCACATCCGTGGCCAGGAGGTGCGCTTCCACTCGCCCTCCGACGCCATCAAGCACGGCATCGGCATGGTCCACCAGCACTTCATGCTGGCGGACAACCTCACCGTGCTGGAGAACGTGGTCCTGGGCGCCGAGCGCAGGCACGGCATCGGCCGCAAGGCGCGCGCACGCATCCAGGAGCTGTCCGCCCAGTACGGGCTCGGCGTCGACCCCGACCGCCTCATGGAGGACCTGGGCGTCGGCGACCGCCAGCGCGTGGAGATCCTCAAGGTGCTCTACCGGGGCGCCCGGACGATCATCCTGGACGAGCCCACCGCCGTGCTGGTGCCGCAGGAGGTCGAGGAGCTCTTCGACAACCTGCGCGTGCTCAAGCGCGAGGGCCTCACCGTCATCTTCATCTCGCACAAGCTCGACGAGGTCCTGTCGGTCGCGGACGAGATCACCGTCATCCGGCGCGGCACCACGGTGGCCACCGCCGATCCGCGCACCACCTCGGCCCGCCAGCTGGCCACGCTCATGGTCGGCGGGGAACTGCCCGTCCCCGAGCTGCGCGAGTCCACCGTCACCGACAGGGTCGTGCTCGCCCTGTCCGGGGTCACCGTGCTCTCCTCCGAGGGCCGACCGGTGGTCGACGACGTCACCCTGGACATCCGCGAGGGCGAGATCGTCGGCATCGCCGGGGTCGAGGGCAACGGCCAGTCCGAGCTCATCGAGGCCATCATGGGGATGCGCCGGGCCACCTCCGGCACCATCAACCTCGAAGGGCGTGACACCACCGAGTGGTCCACGCTGCGCATCCGCGAGGCCGGGGTCGGCTACATCCCCGAGGACCGCCACCGGCACGGCATCCTCCTGGAGTCCCCGCTCTGGGAGAACCGCATCCTCGGCCACCAGACCCGTGAGCCCAGCGTCAACGGCGCCTGGATCAACCGGGCCGGTGCCCGAGCCGACTCCGAGCGCATCGTCGGAGAGTACGACGTGCGCACCCCCAACATCGACGTCATCGCCGACGCGCTGTCCGGGGGCAACCAGCAGAAGTTCATCATCGGCCGGGAGATGAGCGGGAACCCTCGCTTCCTGGTCGCCGCCCACCCGACCCGAGGCGTGGACGTGGGCGCGCAGTCGGCCATCTGGGAGCAGCTGCGCGAGGCGCGCGCCGCCGGGCTGGCCGTGCTGCTGATCTCCGCCGACCTCGACGAGCTCATCGGCATGTCCGACACACTCCACGTCATCCTGCGCGGCCGCCTGGTCGCGGAGGCCGACCCGACCAGCGTCACCCCCGAACAACTCGGCTCCGCCATGACCGGCGCCGGACTGGACGGCTCGGACGCGCACACGGAAGGTGACAGCGGTGCTGAGGGCGCCCATCGTAACGAGAGCGAGGGCGGCGCGTGACTGACACCGGACGCCGTACCGTCGCGGCACCGATCGTGATCCTCCTCGCGGTCCTCATGGGCGGCCTGGTCACCGCCGTGCTGGACCTGTTCCTCCTGTGGTGGGCGGCGCTCATCATCGGAGTCACCCTCGCCTTCGCCCTCGTGGCCGTGCTCGCCCCGATGACCCCCGACCGGGGCCGGGTGGGCGCCGACGGCACCAAGGAGGAGGGCACGCCCCTCCACAACGTGCTCGTCCTCCCGATGGCCCTGGTGCTGTCGGTCGTGGGCGGCCTGGTCGCCGCGTGGATGCTGGACCTCTCGCTGATCGAGCCCGCCGCGGCCGCGTTGGGCGCGGTGATCGGCTCGCTGCTCGCGTTCGTGCTCTTCCACCGCCTCGCGGCGATGATGGCGCTGTCCTTCGCCGCCGTCCTGACGGCGGGCGTGATCGCGATCGGCGTCACCGCCGCCGTCCTGTACTTCAGCGGCATCGCGCCGCTGCCCACCTTCGAGCGGATGCTGGAGTACGGCACCCGGCCCAACAGCCTGGTGCAGATCATCAACGACAGCACCACCTACTACCTGGCCGCCGTGGCCGTGGCGATCGGCTTCAAGATGAAGCTGTTCAACATCGGTGTGGACGGCCAGTACCGGCTCGCGGCCCTGCTGGCCGCCGCCGTCGGCGGGTACCTGGTGCTGCCCCCGGTGCTCAGCCAGTTCGTGGTCATCCTCACCGCCGTGGCCGTGGGCGGTCTGTGGGCGGGCATCGCGGGCTACCTCAAGGTCGCCCGGGGCGTGTCCGAGGTGATCTCCACGATCATGCTCAACGCGATCGCCACCGGCATCACCGCCTACCTGCTGACCGAGGGCCGCCTCGCGGTCGAGATCAGCACCAACAACATCGGTACCCCGCCCATCCCCGAGTCGGGCTGGGTCCCGGGCATCCCGGCGACCTTCCTCGGCTCGGACCGGGAGATCTACGGTCTGATCCTGCTGTCCGTCGCCGTGGGCATCGGGTACTGGATCATGCTCAACCGCACGCGGTTCGGCTTCGAGCTGCGGGCCACCGGCCAGTCGCAGTCGGCGGCCGAGGCCAGCGGCGTGAACGTGAAGAAGATGGTCTTCCTGTCCATGCTCTTCTCGGGCATGGTCGCCGGTCTGGTGGGTCTGCCGCAGTTGCTCGGCAACTCCCACTACTACGCCCTGGACTTCCCGACGGGGATCGGCTTCATCGGCATCGCGATCGCGCTGCTGGGCCGCAACCACCCCGTGGGCATCGTCTTCGCCTCCCTGTTCTGGGCCTTCCTGACCCAGGCGGCGGGCATCCTGCCCTTCGACGGCATTCCGCAGGAGATCGCCGTCATCGCACAGGCCACCATCGTCCTCACGGTCGTCGTGGTCTACGAGGTCGTGCACCGCTGGGGCCGCCGCTACCAGCAGCAGCAGATCGGCAGGCAGCTCGGCCGTACGACCGAGTCCACCCCGGAGCCCGCCGCCGTGTCCGACGGCGGCGCCTCCGACGGTGCCGTCACCGAGGACACCGACGGCACCGACGACAAGCGCGGCGGGGAGGCAAAGTGAGCCAGGAACTCAACGTGATGGAGCCGGTGACCAAGCGGTCCCGGCCCCGGGGATGGGCGCGCTGGCGCGTCCTCACCCTGCTGATGGCGGTCTTCGTGTCGCTGGCGGGTCTGCGCGTCATCACCGGTCAGGACATGCTGACCGACGCGGGCACCGTCCGCACCACGCTGACCTTCGCGGTCCCGATCGGTCTGGCCGCCCTCGGCGGTCTGTGGGCCGAGCGCGCGGGCATCATCAACATCGGCCTCGAAGGCATGATGATCTTCGGGACGTGGTTCGGCGCCTACTTCGCATGGAGCTTCAACGACCCGTGGATCGGCCTGCTGGCCGGAACCCTGGGCGGCATGCTCGGCGGCCTGATCCACGCGGTGGCCACCGTGACCTTCGCGGTGGACCACATCGTGTCCGGTGTGGCGATCAACATCCTCGCCCTGGGCGCCATGCGCTACCTGTCGATCCTGGTCTACTCCGACATCCCCGGCGCGGGTGCGGCCCAGTCCCCGTCGGCGCCGTCGTTCCCGACCCTGAACCTGCCGTGGCTTCCCGAGGCGCTCGCCCCGGTCGCCCAGAGCGGCATCTTCCTGGTCAGCGACCTGGCGGCGCTGGTCATCGGGCTCACGACCAGGATGTCCGCGCTGACACTCATCGCCATCCTGCTGGTCCCGATCAGCTACCTGGTGCTGTGGAAGACCACCTTCGGCCTGCGGCTGCGCTCGGTGGGTGAGAACCCCGACGCCGCCGAGTCCCTCGGCGTGCCGGTGTACACGCTCAAGTACGTCGCCGTGGTCATCTCCGGTGGTCTGGCCGGTATGGGCGGCGTGTTCCTCGCGATCGTCGCCTCCCAGATCTACCAGGAGGGGCAGACCGGCGGTCGCGGGTACATCGGTCTGGCCGCGATGATCTTCGGTAACTGGCGGCCGGGAGGCCTGGCCATGGGCGCGACCCTGTTCGGCTACACCGACGCGCTCCAGCTGCGCGGCGGCGGCGCTGCCATCCACGCGCTGCTGCTGCTCCTGGCCGTGGTCCTGCTCGTGGTGGCCGTGTGGCAGGTGCGCAAGGACCGCAAGGGCATCGCCGTGGCGGGTTTCCTCGCCGCGGTCGTCCTGCTCTTCTGGTACTTCAGCACCGACTCGCTGCCGCGTGAGCTGGCGACCTACAGCCCGCACATCGCCACGCTGCTGGTGCTCTCGCTGGCCTCGCAACGGCTGCGAGCACCCGCCGGGATCGGAAAACAGTGGAGGGCGAGCAGGTCATGACCGACGCGGAAGTGGACTGGGAGGCCCTTCGGGAGACCGCCCGGGAGGCCATGGGCCGCGCCTACGCGCCCTACTCGAACTACCCGGTGGGAGCGGCGGCGCTGGTCGACGACGGCCGGGTGGTGAGCGGCTGCAACGTGGAGAACGCCTCCTACGGTGTGGGCCTGTGTGCCGAGTGCGGTCTGGTCAGCGCCCTGCACGCCTCCGGCGGCGGTCGGCTGGTGGCCTTCGCCTGCGTGGACGGTCGGGGCCTGGCCCTGATGCCGTGCGGGCGCTGCCGTCAGCTCCTGTACGAACACGGCGGGCCGGACCTGCTGGTGGACACGCCGGAGGGCATCCTGCCCATGGAGCGCGTGCTGCCCCAGGCCTTCGGACCGCACAACCTCGCCTGACGGGCGGAGCACCATCGGTCGTCTCCCCGGTCGCCGGTCCACGGCGGCCGGGGAGACGTCTTTTCGCACCACCTCTTCACGACGGAAGGAACATGACATGGACGTCATCGAGATCATCCGCGCCAAGCGCGACGGGGGACGGCTCTCCCCGGAGCAGATCGACTGGGTGATCGGGGCCTACACCCGTGGTGAGGTGGCCGAGGAGCAGATGGCGGCGCTGGCGATGGCGATCTTCCTGCGCGGCATGGACCGCGCTGAGGTGAGCCGCTGGACCGAGGCGATGCTCTCCTCCGGCGACCGGCTGGACTTCACCGACCTGGCCAGGCCCACCACGGACAAGCACTCCACCGGGGGTGTGGGCGACAAGATCACCCTTCCGCTCACCCCCACCGTGGCGGCCTGCGGCGCCGCCGTCCCTCAGCTGTCCGGGCGCGGACTCGGACACACCGGCGGCACCCTCGACAAGCTGGAGTCCGTCCCCGGGTGGCGGGCGTCGCTGTCCACCGAGGAGATGCGCAAGGTCATCACCGACACCGGCGGGGTGATCTGCGCGGCCGGGAGCGGGCTCGCCCCGGCCGACCGCAAGCTGTACGCGCTGCGCGACGTCACGGGCACGGTGGAGTCCATCCCGCTGATCGCGGCCTCCATCATGAGCAAGAAGCTCGCGGAGGGCACGAGCGCCCTGGTCCTGGACGTCAAGGTGGGTTCGGGCGCGTTCATGAAGGACACCGCCTCCGCCCGCGAGCTGGCCCGCACCATGGTGGATATCGGCAACGACCACGGCGTGCGCACGGTTGCGCTGCTCACCGACATGGCCACGCCCCTGGGCCGCCAGGTCGGCAACGCGCTGGAGGTCGCGGAGTCGGTGGAGGTGCTCTCGGGGGGCGGCCCCGCCGACGTCGTCGAACTCACCGTGGCGCTGGCACGCGAGATGCTGGCCGCCGCCGGAATGACTCCTGGTGAGAAGGGGGTGAAGGACCCGGCCGAGGCGCTGCGCGACGGCAGCGCGCTGGAGTCGTGGAAGGCGCTGGTGCGTGCCCAGGGCGGCGACCCGGACGCGCCGCTGCCGGTGGCGGCCGAACGCCGCACCGTGCTGGCCCCGGAGACCGGTGTGGTCACGCGGCTGGACGCCTACCAGGTGGGTCTGGCCGCCTGGCGTCTGGGCGCCGGCCGGGCCCGCAAGGAGGACGACGTCTCCTTCGGCGCCGGGGTCACCCTGCACGCCAAGCCGGGCGAGGCGGTCGCGGCGGGCGAACCCCTGTTCACCCTGCACGCGGACGAGCCCGAACGCTTCGACCGCGCCGCCCAGGCGCTCGAGGGCGCCTTCGACATCGGCGGCGCGGCCGAGTGGAAGCCGGGCCCGCTGGTCATCGATCGGGTCTCCTGACCCGGTGTCCCCCGGAGCGGGATGACCCGGGAAACACGCCCTAGTTCGGCATGGGGGGCATCATCTGCTGCGGGGCGGCGTCCGGCACCAGCAGGAACGCGGCGGCGGCGACGAGGACGAACAGGAAACCGACCACAGTCGTCGCCGTGGCGGTCCAGCGCGCCCACGGGCTGCTGCCCCGGTTGAGCAGGGCCAGCGCCAGGGTCGAGGCGAGCACGGTGAGCAGGGACACCGCTCCGCCCATCCAGAGCTGGGCCTCGATCGAGCGGACCTGCCCGGCGTCGATGGGCTGGCCCCCGAGCATGATCATGCTGGTGAGGAGCTCCAGCAGCTGGCCGGAGAAGATGGTGACCGCGAGCAGGGCAAGGCCCACGATGCTGAGGGTCTCGGTGGAGAAGGCGCCGCCGGGTCGGGGCTCGGCCTCGGTGACCTCGAACTCGTGTTCGTGGTCGTGACCGGTCTCCTCATCGGCGAGGCCGTCCTCCGCGGAGTCGGCGGCATCCGTCGCGCCGGGGTTCTCGGCGGGGTACCCCGGCTCGAACTTCGGCTGCGGCGAGCCCTCGCCGGAGCTCGTGGTGTTCTCGGGTTTGTCGTTGTCTTCCGGTGCGGTACTCACGCGGCCAACGTACCCGCGCATCGGGATAAGCGGGACCTAAGAATCACCTGCTCAGACCAGGGATACCGCCAATTTCCGGTCAGCCGGCGGGCGCGGGGGCGGTCAGCAGCACGTACGACAGCACGGTCAGCACGATGAGCAGGATCCCGACCAGCACGGTGCCGGCTGCCAGGTGGCGGACCCACGGGTGGGTCTCGGGGCCCGACCGGAACAGTGCCACCGCCGAGCACAGGACGGCCAGCGCCGAGAACAGTCCGGCGCCGGTGAGTTCGCCCTGGACCGCCGCTCCGAGGGTGCCCTTGGCGCCGATCAGGGTCTGCGTGTTGAAGATCCCGACCAGCTGGGTGGACAGCAGTGTGGTGGCCAGCATGATGAGCCCGGCCACGCTGAAGGTCCCGGCGCCGAACAGGGAGTCGCGGTGCGGGGCGGGCTGACCCTGGAGGAAGGCCTCGGAGGCGGGTGAGGGCTCCGTGGTCGCGGATGTCCCGGGTGTCTCGGGGGACTCCGTGGTGGGGGAGGTCTCGGGAGTCTCGGGAGTCTCGGGGGACTCCGAGGCCTCGTCGGGGGTGCTGGGGGACGCGGTGTCTTCTGAGGAGGTACTCACGCGCGCCAAAATACCCCTCCTCTGTCCCGATTCGCTGCGCCGTAACCGGTCGACTGCGGCCGGTTCCGGCCATTTCGCCCGAGGAGGTCGTTCAGGGGAAAAACAATCACGGGTGCTTGTTCTTTTCTGTGTCCGGTGTCACCCTCTTTCCCATGACCGCTACAGCAGCCCCCCCTCTGCGGATCGGGAACGCCTCCGGCTTCTACGGCGACCGCCTCGCGGCCGTGCACGAGATGCTCACCGAAGGCCCCGTCGACGTGCTCACCGGCGACTACCTGGCCGAACTCACGATGGCCATCCTCGGTCGGGACCAGTTGGCCGACCCGAGCCGGGGCTATGCCCGCACCTTCCTGCGGCAGATGCGCGAGTGCCTGGCCACCGTCATGGAACGCCGGGTCCGCGTGGTCACCAACGCGGGCGGCCTCAACCCACGGGGGCTGGCCGACCGCCTCACCGAGCTCGCCGACGGCCTCGGCTTCGAGCCCCGCATCGCCTGCGTCACCGGTGACGACCTGCTGCACCGAGCCGAGGAACTCAACCTGGGCACCCCCCTCACAGCCAACGCCTACCTGGGGGCCTTCGGTATCGCCCGGTGCCTGGACGCGGGGGCCGACATCGTCGTCACCGGGCGCGTCACCGACGCCTCGCTGACGGTCGGCCCCGCCGTCTCCCACTTCGGCTGGGCCCGGGACGACCTCGACGCCCTCGCGGGAGCCACCGTCGCCGGGCACGTGATCGAGTGCGGTACCCAGGCCACCGGCGGCAACTACGCCCTGCCGCGCGAACTCGCCGGACACGACCTGGACCACCCCGGGTTCCCGATCGCCGAGATCGCCGCCGACGGCACCTCGGTCATCACCAAGCACCCCGGCTCAGGCGGCGCGGTCACCACGGGCACCGTCACCGCGCAGCTCGTCTACGAGATCCGGGGCGCCCGCTACCCCGGACCCGACGTCACCACCCGCCTGGACACCGTCCGGCTCGACCAGGAGAAGCGGGACCGGGTGCGGATCAGCGGAGCCATCGGGGAGGACCCGCCACCGGACCTCAAGGTCGGCCTGACCGGCATCAGCGGCTTCCGCAACGAGGTCGAGTTCCTCGTCACCGGCCTGGACGCCGAGGAGAAGGCGGCCCTGGCCGAACGCCAGACGCGCGCCGCCCTGGCCCACCGGGGCCCCGCCGACCTTCGGTTCGAGTTCGTCCCCGCCCTCGACCCCCACGGCGACACCCAGGACGACGCCACCGCGCGCCTGCGCGTGGTCGCCCGTGACCACGACCCCGCCGTCATCGGCCGCCGCTTCGGCGCCGCAGCCGTGGAGCTGGCGCTCTCCAGCTACGCCGGGTTCCACATCACCGCGCCGCCCCGCGACGCCCGGCCGGACGGGGTCACCGTCACCCACGCGCTGGTCCCAGCCGCCGAGGTCGAGCACACCGTCATCACCCCCGAAGGCGGACGTGAGCAGGTACCGCACACCGTCCGCACCAGGGCGCTCACGGAGGTGCCCGAACCCCCGCTCCCCGCGCCCCCTCCCGGCGGACCCACCAGGCTGGCCCCGCTCGGCCTGGTCCTGGGCGCGCGCAGCGGCGACAAGGGAGCCGACGCCAACGTGGGCGTGTGGGCTCCCTCGGACGAGGCCTGGCGCTGGCTGGCGCACACCCTCACCGCCGACACACTGCGCGAACTGCTGCCGGAGACCGCCGACCTCCGGGTCACCCGCCACCTGCTCCCCGGCCTGCGGGCCGCCAACTTCTGGATCGAGGGGATACTCGCGCCCGGCACCGCCCGCCGCGAGGGCCTGGACCCCCAGGCCAAGGGGCTCGGTGAGTGGCTGCGCGCCCGCCGCCTCCCCGTCCCCGAGTCCCTGCTGCCCGAGACCCCGCTGCCCGAGGAGGGCCCGTGAGCGTTCTGACCTCCCGACTCGACACCCGGGGCCCGGCCTACGCCGAGGCACGGGAGACCATGCTCGCCAAGCTGGCCGAGCTCGACACCGAACACGCCAAGGCGCTGGCCGGGGGCGGTGAACGCTACGTGCAGCGGCACCGCGCCAGGGGCGGTCTGCTGGCCCGGGAACGGATCGAACTCCTCCTGGACGAGGGCAGCCCCTTCCTCGAACTCTCCCCCCTGGCCGCGTGGGGCAGTGACTTCCACGTGGGCGCCAGCGTGGTCACCGGGGTGGGCGTGGTCTCGGGCGTGGAGTGCGTGATCGTCGCCAACGACCCCACCGTGCGCGGCGGCTCCAGCAATCCCTGGAGCCTGCGCAAATCCCAACGGGCCGGGGAGATCGCCGAACGCAACCGGATGCCCATGATCAGCCTCGTGGAGTCGGGCGGCGCCGACCTGCCCACCCAGAAGGAGATCTTCATCCCCGGCGGCGGCACCTTCCGCCACCTCACCCGGCTCTCCGCCTCCGGGATCCCCACCATCGCCCTGGTCTTCGGCAACTCCACCGCCGGAGGCGCCTACGTCCCGGGGATGAGCGACCACGTGGTCATGGTCCGGGACCGGTCCAAGGTCTTCCTCGGCGGGCCCCCGCTGGTCAAGGCCGCCACCGGTGAGGAGAGCGACGACGAGTCCCTGGGCGGCGCGCGCATGCACGCCGAGGTCTCCGGACTCGCCGACCACCTGGCCGAGGACGAGCACGACGCGATCCGCGTCGGCCGCCGTATCGTGGCCCGCCTCAACCACGCCAAGGACGGTCCCGCCCCCGCCCGCGAGGTACGCGAACCCCTGTTGCCCGCCGAGGAACTCCTGGGGATCATGCCGCCCGACCTCAAGGTCCCGGTGGACCCGCGCGAGGTGATCGCCCGTGTGGTGGACGGCTCGGAGTTCGACGAGTTCAAACCCTCCTACGGCCCCGGCCTCGTCACCGGCTGGGCCACCCTGCACGGGTACCCGGTCGGACTCCTGGCCAACGACAACGGCGTGCTGTTCAGCGCCGAGTCACAGAAGGCCACCCAGTTCATCCAGCTCGCCAACCGGTCGAACACCCCGCTGGTGTTCCTGCACAACACCACCGGCTACATGGTGGGCGCCGAGTACGAGCAGGGCGGGATCATCAAGCACGGCTCGATGATGATCAACGCCGTCTCCAACAGCACCGTCCCGCACTTCTCGGTGCTCATCGGAGCCTCCTACGGAGCGGGGCACTACGGCATGTGCGGGCGCGCGTACGACCCCCGCTTCCTCTTCTCCTGGCCCAGCGCCCGCTCCGCCGTCATGGGACCCAAGCAGCTGGCCGAGGTCGTGTCGATCGTCTCGCGCGCCTCGGCCGCCAAGAAGGGCCAGCCCTACGACGACGACCAGGACGCGGCCATGCGCGAGCTGGTGGAGAACCAGATCGAGGCCGAGTCCCTGCCGATGTTCCTCTCCGGCCGGGTCTACGACGACGGCGTCATCGACCCCCGCGACACCCGCACCGTCCTCGGGCTGTGCCTGTCCTTCGCCAGCAACGCACCGGTACGCGGCACCGACCGCTTCGGTGTCTTCCGAATGTGAGAAGGGGAAGGCCCATGACCCCCACAAGCCACACCACACCCACACATCCCATCAGCACGCTGCTCGTCGCCAACCGGGGCGAGATCGCCCGCCGCGTCATCCGCACCTGCCGGACCCTGGGCGTGGCCACCGTCGCCGTACACGCCCCCGGCGAGGAGGACGCCGCGCACGTGCGCGAGGCCGACACCGCCGTACGCCTGCCCGTCCCCGAGGGGCGCGGCCCCGTCGACGCCTACCTCGACCCCGGCGCGCTCGTGGCCGCCGCGCGCACCGCCGGAGCCGACGCCGTCCACCCCGGCTACGGCTTCCTCTCCGAGAACGCCGACTTCGCGCGTGCGGTCACCGACGCCGGACTCACCTGGGTCGGACCCTCCGCCGAGGCCGTCGAGCAGATGGGTTCCAAGACCCTCGCCAAGAAGGTCGCCCGCGACGCCGGGGTGCCGGTCGCCGACGCCCTCGACCCCGCCGACGTGCGCGCCGAACACCTGCCCGTCCTGGTCAAGGCGGTGTCCGGGGGAGGCGGACGCGGCATGCGCGTGGTCCGCGACCTCGGCTCCCTCACGGAGGAGGCCGGGGCCGCCCGCGCCGAGGCGGCCTCCGCGTTCGGGGACCCGGCGGTGTTCTGTGAGCCCTACGTGGAACGCGGCCGTCACGTGGAGGTGCAGATCCTCGCCGACCACCACGGCACGGTCTGGGTGCTGGGCGAACGCGACTGCTCGGCCCAGCGCCGCCACCAGAAGGTGCTGGAGGAGGCACCCGCCCCGGGGCTGTCCGAGGAGGTCCGCCAGCGGCTGCACCGGGCCGCCCGCGACCTCGCCGCCGCCATCGGCTACACGGGGGCCGGAACGGCCGAGTTCCTGGTCCCGGTCACGGACGAGGGCCTGGGTGAGCCGGTGTTCCTGGAGATGAACACCCGCCTCCAGGTGGAGCACCCCGTCACCGAGTGCGTCACCGGACTGGACCTGGTGGAGTGGCAGCTGCGGATCGCGGAGGGCGAGCCGCTGCCCGGCACCGGGCCGCCCGCCCCGCGCGGCCACGCCGTGGAGGCCCGCCTGTACGCCGAGGACCCCGGTGACGACTGGCGGCCCCGCACCGGCACGCTGCACGCCTTCGACGTCCCTGCCGCGGGCCTCTCCTTCGTTCCGCTCACCGCGCCCGGGGTACGCCTCGACCACGGGGTGGAGACCGGTGACACGGTGGGAACCGACTTCGACCCCATGTTGGCCAAGGTCATCGCCTACGGCCACGACCGCCGGGACGCCCTCCGCCGCCTGTCCGCCGCCCTGGCACAGGCGCGTCTGCACGGGGTGGGCACGAACCGGGACCTGCTCGTCCGCGCCCTGCGCCACCCGGACCTCACGCACGCCGAGACCGGTCCCGAACGACTGCACACCGGCTTTTTGACCGGCGACCGGCTCACCGACCTCGCCCGCCCCCTCGCCGACCCGGCCACGGAGGAGCTGGCCGCGCTCGCCGCCTCCCTGGCCTCGGTCGAGGCGGCGAGGGGGAACGGCGTCCTCCCTCCGGGCGTCCCGGCCGGATGGCGCAACCTGCCCTCCGCCCCGCACCGGCGCCGACACACCACGCCCTTGGGCCGCGAGACCACCTCGTCCTTCCGGTCCGTGCGCGGTGCCCACCTGCCCGAACGCGAGGACGTCCGGGTGCTCTCCGCGACGCCGGATCGGGTGGTGCTGGAAGTGGACGGTCTGCGACGCGCCTTCGACGTGTACGGCCCCCACCCCGGCGGCGCGGACGTGTACGTGGAGTCCGCCCTGGGCTCGGTCACCCTCACACCCGTCGATCCGCTCCCCGCACCCGAACCCACCGTCGATCCCGGCGCCCTGCCCGCGCCCCTGCCCGGAACAGTCACCGCCGTGGACGTCGCGGTGGGGGACCGGGTCCACGAGGGGCAGACCCTGCTGCGCATGGAGGCGATGAAGATGGAGCACCGCGTCACCGCTCCCGCCGCCGGGACCGTCCGGGAACTCCCCGTCGCCGCGGGGGACCGGGTCCCCGCCGGGGCCCCGCTGGCCGTCCTCGACCACACCGACAACGACGAAGGGCCTGATCAGTGACCGGTGCCATGACCTTCAACGAACCGCCCGAGCGCGTCGAACTCCGGGCCGCCGTCGCCGACCTCGCGGCCAAGTACGGCTCCGAGTACTACCGTGCCAAGGCCAGGGAGGGCTCCTACCTCACGGAACTGTGGAAGGAGGCGGGCGACCTCGGATACCTCGGCGTCAACGTCCCCGAGGATTACGGCGGCGGGGGCGGCGGCATCGGCGACCTGGCAGCCGTCCTGGAGGAGTTCAGCGCGGCGGGCTGCCCCACCCTGATGATGGTGGTCTCCCCGGCCATCTGCGGCACCGTCCTGGCCCGCTTCGGCACCCCCGAACAGCGTGGCCGACTGCTGCCCGGGCTGGCCAGCGGCGAGTCCATCATGGCCTTCGCCATCACCGAACCCGACGCCGGATCCAACTCCCACCGCATCACCACCACCGCGCGCCGCGACGGCGACGGCTGGGTGCTCAACGGACAGAAGACCTTCATCTCGGGGGTGGACGTCGCCGACGCCGTCCTCGTGGTCGGACGCGTCCAGGACGAGGACACCGGCCGCCTCTCCGCAGCGCTGTTCGTCGTCCCCACCGGAACCCCGGGGTTCACGGCCCAGCGCATCGAGATGGACCTGGTCAGCCCCGACCACCAGTACCAGCTGTTCCTGGACGACGTCCGGCTGCCCGCCGACGCGCTGGTCGGAGACCCCGAGGCCGGACTCCTCCAGCTCTTCGCCGGGCTCAACCCCGAACGCATCATGGCCGCCTCCCTGGCCACCGGCAGCGCGCGCCACGCCCTCGACAAGGCCGTCGCCTACGCCAAGGAACGCACCGTGTGGCGCGACCAGCCCATCGGCTCCCACCAGGGGCTGGCCCACCCGCTGGCGCAGGTGAAGATCGAGATGGAGCAGGCCCGGCTGATGACCCAGCACGCGGCGCTCCGCTACGATTCCGGCGACGACGCGGGCGCCGGGGAGGCCGCCAACATGGCCAAGTACGCCGCCGCCGAGGCGTGTGTTCGATCGGTGGACCAGGCCGTGCAGACCCTCGGGGGCAACGGCCTGGCCAGCGGGTACGGTCTGGGCTCGGCCATCGCCGCCGCCCGGCTGGCCCGGATCGCGCCGGTGAGCCGGGAGATGGTCCTCAACTACGTGGCCCAGCAGTCCCTCGGGCTGCCCAAGTCGTACTGACACGGGAGAGAAGGGGCGCGCAGTGGGCACGGCATCCGACCGGGAGCCGAGACAGGAACGCAGCCGGGCCACGCGGGCCCGGCTGCTCGACGCGGCCGTGGAGTGCCTGGCGGAACGCGGCGTGGCCGGAGCCACCGTGGGCGCGGTCGCCCAGCGCGCCGGGGTGTCCCGGGGCGCCGCGCAGCACCACTTCCCGACCCGTGAGGACCTCCTCCTCGCCGCGCTGCGGCACATGGTGGACGCTCGCGGGGCCGAGCTGCGCCGCCGCGCCGAGGCGGTTCCGGAGGGGCCGGGCCGCACCGAGGCCGTCGTGCAGATGGTGGTGGACGCCTTCAGCGGCACCGGCTTCAACGCCGCCCTCCAGCTGTGGGCCGGGGCCGCCAGCGATCCCGCGCTGCGTGCGCGAGTCATCCCCCTGGAGGAACAGGTGGGGCGGGAGGTGCACCGCGCGGCCGTGGAACTGCTGGGCGCCGACGAGTCCGTGTCCGGAACGCGGGAGGCGGTCCAGGCCACCCTGGACCTCGCCCGGGGGCTGGGCCTGGCCAACCTCCTCACCGACGACGGACCCCGTCGGCGCCGGGTCGTCCGCCAGTGGGCGGCCATGCTCGACCAGGCCCTGGAGACCGTCGGCTGAACCCCGGACGGCTGTCCGTCCGGGTTGCCGATCAGCACGCGGGTGACCCCGTCGGTGCCGGTGTCCACCCCACAGAACGCCGTCGTCCACGGCTCCGGGTCCGTCCCGCTGCTCACGATGATCAGGACGGGTATCGGTCCGAGCATCGTCGCAACCGTGACCCTGATCGGCCAGATCGTCCCCCCACCGCTCTGACCGGCATCAGCGGGCTGACCCCGGGGGCCCGGGAGGGGGCCACCGCCCCCCTCCCGGTCTCCCTCGCGCCACAACGCTGACTACTGTTGGGTAATCGCCTACCACCACGGCGTGGCGGGCGATTATGATCGAAAGCGTCGGTCGGGGGACCGCCCCGACGGTTCCTCACAACACTTCTGCGGACAGGGCGGTGGACCGGTGGCAGCGGACGCGGGCAGGGACCTTCCCAGCCTGGCCAGACGGGCGTTGGACGCGTTCTCGGAGAGCGCCACGCGCGGCAGGGACCGCGACGCCCTCATGGACTCCGCGTTCGCGCGGCTGTTCGAGCTCTACCAGGCCACGACCGAGGCCGAACGCGGATCCCCGGCCGGGCAGAACTTCAACGCGACCCTCGCCGAACTCCTCGTGAGCGGCAACAACCCGGTCCGGCTCAGCCTGTACGTGGTGCGCAGCCAGACCGCCGCCGAGAACGGCCAGCACGAGGGCTACCGTCCGGCCTGCTGGCGCCGTTCCATGATCCAGATCCTCGGCGACGCGTTCGTGCCGCTGGAGAGCTTCCTGAGGCCCATCGACCTCGAGGCGCTCCCGCGCATCGACGACGCCCTGGAGGCGGTGGCCGCCAACGCCAGCCCCGCCACCGTCGAGGAGGTCCCCGCCTGGGTGCCGCAGACGCACTGGTGGTGGTGGGAACCGGCCCGTCAGCGCGGCGAGGAGACCCCGTCGCACACCCGTGCCGACAGCGGCACCCTGGACGCCGTCAGCGACTGACGGGCGGCTCTCGCAGGGAGTCGAAGCCGCCCCGGGCCGGAACCAGGTGGACCTCCCCGGGCCTGGCCGTGTCCAGGGTCTCCTGGAGATGGACCATCAGCAGCTCGAAGGCCTCGGTCAGGCCGTCCTCGCGCCGGGTGCCGAACGCGGCCACCGCTTCCTCCACCAGGTCCCGCAGCCGGGCGGCGAGGGTGGGTGGGTCCAGGTGCAGGACCATCGGTTCCTCCAGCTCCCGGCCCTGGAAGCAGCTGATCCGGATCCCGCGCTCCCCGGGCAGCACCTCGGCCCGGCTGGCGGCACGGTAGGTCACCGGGGCGCCGGCCCCGCCGGGCTGGACCGTCGTCTCCGCGCCCTCGGTCAGCTCCCTGACCAGCCAGTCCCAGGTCCTCTGCTCGTCCATGCCCCCATGGTCACCCCTGGTGGGGGAGTGGCGCCAGGGGTGACACGGTGGTCAGCCCGTTCCGGGCACCCGCTGTCGTGGGGTCAGCGCACGCCCCGGATCCCCCAGACGGTCGCCGCTCCCATCAGGGAGACGAGCCCGCAGATGGTGTACAGCACCGGGTAGCCGCCCAGATGGACGACGATCGGCCCGGCCAGTGCCGGGGCGATCACCTGCGGGCCCGAACTGGCGATGTTGACGATTCCCAGGTCCTTGGCACGCCCCTCGGCGGCCGGGAGCACCTCGGTGACCAGCGCGTTGTCCACGGACAGGAAGACACCGAACCCCACCCCCAGGACCACCGCGCAGACCAGCACGGCGGACCACGTGGGCACGAGTGCCAAAGCGAACGCGGGCAGGCCCATCACCACCCCGGCGAGGGCGACCATGCCGCGGCGTCTCCCGATCCGGTCCGAGACCGCGCCCGCGACCACGGTGGTGGCCACGACCGCAGCCGTGTACACGAGGATCAGCGTGAGCAGCCCGTCCGTGGCGGAGGAGCCGGGGAACAGATCCTCGTACCCCACGGCGTCGCGCAGGAAGTAGAGCATGTAGAGGATGAACATCGCGTTGCCCGTGCCGATGAGGAACCGGGTCAGGAAGGCCCAGGCGAAGTCCGGGTGCTTCCGGGGCGAGACCCACAGGCTCCGGGCGAGGTCGCGCCAGGGCGGTCGGGCCTCGCGGGGCAGGGGAGGGTCGGGAGACAGGAGCGCGAAGGGCAGGGCGCAGGCCAGGGTGAGGACTCCGATGAGCGTGTACCCGGGGGAGACCTCGGTGACGACCACGGTGACCAGCACGACCGCCGCCACGACCCCGGCCGACTGGGGGATGCCGATCCACCCGGAGACCGCGCCGCGCTGGCTCCGGGGCACGTGGTCCGGGACCGCCGCGAGCAGGGTGGCGTTCAGACAGGACAGCGCGGTCTGCACGAACGACCAGCCCAGCAGGATGCCCCAGACGCTCTCCTGGGAGCCGAGGACGACCAGCCCGGCGCCGCCGAGCAGGGCTCCGGCCAGGACCCAGGGTCTGCGACGACCCAGGGGCCCTGTGGTGCGGTCCGACAGCGCTCCGGCCAGCGGGGTGGCGATCATGGCCATGGCCGCGCCGACCCCGGTGACCCAGGCCAGGACGGTCTCCTTGTCGGCGGGGCTGACCCGGCCGATCTGTTCGGGGAGCAGGACCTGGAGGGGGCCGAAGAAGGCCATCCACATGCCGAGGTTGGCCAGGCTGATCCCGGCCACCCACAGGGCGCGGACGTCGCGTGTCGGCTCGGCGAGGGCGCGGGGCGGTGGCGCCGGGGGCGTGCGCACGGTGTGACCCACCTAACATGAGGAGGGTTCATGTTAGACCAGGCGGGCCGGGCGGGGGAAGGGTTCGGGAGAACCTACTGGCATCTAGTCAATTTTGACTAGTAGTTTGGGGGCATGACAGAGACGATGCGCCCCAACGAGACCACCGTGCCGGGTCTGCACACCCACGACCCCCAGGCCACCCTCGACTTCTACGAGTCGCTCGGCTTCGAGGTCACCTGGAAGCAGTTCCGGCCCTACGTCTACCTGGCGTTCTCCTGGAGCGGCTTCCAGATCCACTACAGCGCCGCGCCCAAGGGCTTGGACCCCGCTCAGGAGAACACCGGTGGCGCGCTGGTGATGGTGGACGCCGTGGCCCCGTACCACGAGGCCATCACCGACGCCATGCGCGCGGCCCACGGCAGGGTCCTGTCGCGGGGCCTGCCGCGCGTCACCCGCTTCCGCCCCGGTGCGAGCCGCTTCACTCTGATGGACCCGTCCGGGAACAGCCTCATCTTCATCCGGCGCGACGAGCCCGAGGGTCTGGACTACGGGGGATCACCCGAACTGGAGGGCATCGCCAGGGCCCTCGACCAGGCGCGCAACTTCCGGGAGTTCAAGAACGACGACCTCGCCGCGTACCGCCACCTGAAGTCCGCCCTGCGCAGGCACGCGGAGACGGCCCCGGCGGTGGAACGGGCCCTGGCGCACGCCACCCTGGTCGAGCTGTCCCTGGCCCTGGACGACCCGGAACGGGCCCGGGCCTGGCGGAGCGAGCTGGCGGCGGTGGAACTCACCGAGGAGGAGCGCCAGCGGGTCGAGAGGGAACTGGACCACGCCATCCGCCTGGAGGAGTGGCGGGAGGACGGGGGCGGCCGGTCCTGACGCCGTTCAGCCCCCGGTGTCGGGGGCCAGCACGCCCTCGAACGGAGTGCCCTCCTCGTCGGCGAAGGTGTACGCGCCGCCCTCGATCCGCGCGATCAACCCACGGGTCCAGGCGGCCTCGGAGTCCGAGGTGTGCACCCACAGGTCCATGATCTCGCCGATGTGCCCCATCCGCTCCGGGCCCCGATCGGGGTCGTAGTACCGCACCACCTCGGAGCGCCACTCCTCCAGCCCCGCCAACCGTCGCCGCAACAGGGTGAGGGCCTCACCCCGGGGCAGGTCCACGGCGAAGCCGAGTCCGGCGGAGAGCACGTCAGGCCCGGTGCCGTGCGCCGACAACGCGGCGCGCAGCAGCGAGAAGTACTCCTCGGTGCCGCGCCCGGTGACCTCGTACTCGACCCGGGGCGGACCACCGGCGGTGGAGGGCGCCACCTCGTGCGCCACGAGCAGGCCCTGTCTGGCCATCTGCTTGAGCGCGTGGTAGATCGACCCCGGCTTGGCGTTGGACCACTCGTGCGCGCCCCAGGACTCCAGGTCGTTGCGGACCTGGTAACCGTGCGCCCGCCCGTGGAGCCGGACCGCTCCGAGCACCAGCAAGCGGATGGCCGACATCCCCGCACCCCTCACCCCGTGTGGTCAACGCGGACCAGCCTACGGGGTGAGGGCACAACGGTCGGATCAGGCCGGCTGCTCGGCGGCCAGCTGCTCGTCCTGCCGCCGGTGCTCGGCGCCCAGGGCGATCGGCGCGCCCAGCCACTCGTCACGCAGCCCGAAGGCGTCCACCAGCCGCACCGCGTAGGGGCGCAGCCCACGGCAGAGGTCGTTCACGGCGGCCGTGACCGCCTTGGTGCGCGCGGTCGACAGCCGCTCGTGCTCCAGGAACCAGGCCCGGTCCTCCTCGATCACCGACAGCACGTAGAGGTCGCACAGACGGTTGAGCAGCTTGGCCGTGGACTGGTCGCCGCAGCGGTCGATGCCCGCCACGAACGCCTCCAGCACCACCCGGTCCATGTGCGCCCGACCGGCCGCGAGCACGTGGTCCTGGGCCTGGTTGAACACCTCGAAGGCGTCGCTGCCGTCCTTCCTGGAACGCCGCAGCCGCCCGGCCAGGCCCTCGATGATGTGCTTCTCGCGGTCCTCCATCAGCTCCAGGTGCCAGCCCCGGTTGTACAGGCTGGCCTCGTCCCGGCCCGGAGACGCGGCGACCAGCCGGTCGATCAGCGGGATCGCGGCGGTGCGCTCGATGACGGTCTCGAACACCTTCCCCGCCATGAACCGGGCCAGACCGAGCTGGTCGAGGTCGCCGAAGGAGTCCTTGAAGTTCGTGAGCAGGGCCTTGGTGAGCTGCTGCAACAGGACGGTGTTGTCACCCTCGAACGTGGTGAAGATGTCCGAGTCCGCCTTGAGCTGCGGGATGCGGTTCTCCGAGAGGTACCCCGAGCCGCCGCACGCCTCGCGGCAGGTCTGGATGGTCTCGGTGGCGTGCCAGGTGGCGACGGCCTTGAGCCCGGCCGCGCGCGACTCCAACTCCCTCTGGGCGTGCTCGTCGCGCTCGCTGGCCCGGGACAGCTCGTGCAGACGGGTGACCAGCTCCTCCTGGGCGAAGTGCAGGCCGTAGGTGCGGGCCAGCGCGGGCAACAGCTTGCGCTGGTGGGCGAGGTAGTCCAGGACGCGCACCTCCCGCTCCGGCTGGGTGTCCGTGGCCGGGCGGGTGAACTGGCGGCGGGTGTCGGCGTAGCGGATCGCGATGGCCAGCGACGCCTTGGTGGCGGTGCCAGCGCCCCCGGCCACGCTGATGCGGCCCCGGATCAGGGTGCCCAGCATGGTGAAGAACCGGCGGTTGGGGTTCTCGATGGGGCTGGAGTAGGTGCCGTCGGCGGCCACGTCGCCGTACCGGTTGAGCAGGTTGGTGCGGGGCACCCGCACGCCGTCGAACCACAGGCGGCCGTTGTCCACCCCGTTCAGCCCGGCCTTGGGGCCGCAGTCCTCGACGGTCACCCCGGGCAGGGGCGTGCCCTCGGCGTCGCGGATGGGCACCATGACCGCGTGCACGCCGTGCTCGATCAGGCCGCCGTCGCCGTCCGGCGTGCGCAGCTGGGCGAAGACCACCGCCATGCGTCCGTCGCGGGCGGCGTTGCCGATGTAGTCCTTGCGCGCGGACTCGTCGGGGGTGTGGACCACGAACTCCCCGGTGCCCGGGTCGAAGGTGGCCGTGGTGCGCAGGCGCTGCACGTCCGAGCCGTGGCCGGTCTCGGTCATCGCGAAGCAGCCGGGCAGGTCCACGGTCATGACGCCGGGCAGGTACCTCCGGTGGTGCTCGTCGGTGCCCAGAGCCCGGATGGCCCCGCCGAACAGCCCGAACTGCACGCCCATCTTGACCATGAGGGACATGTCCGCGACGAGCATCTCGAAGGCCACCACGGAGGCGCCGATGTCGTCGGTTCCGCCCACGGACTCGGGGAAGCCGTAGGCGGGCACGCCGGTCCCCGCCAGGGCCATGAGCTGCTTGAGAGTGCGGGCGCGGTGCTCCTCCACGGACAGGCCGTACACCGGGGCGAACTCCTCGCCCCGGATCACGTCACGCGCGCGTTCGCGCACGTGGGCCCAACGCCCGTCGAGCAGCCCGCGCAGCTCGGCCTCGTCCAGCTTCAACAGAGCCTGTTCGCTCATGTGCTCCCCCTGTGGTCGTCGTTGACGCGACCTTCACCTGTTACCACTCCGCGCCGGAGGGCGGCCGTGTACACGCCCGGGTCACGGGTGTGTGAGTCCCAACGTAGGGGGTGGCGCGGAGGGGGTCGGGTCAGACGGCGATGCCGTGCAGGGGGACGGG
>NZ_LAVM01000077.1:0-26471 GCF_001083815.1 Nocardiopsis sp. SBT366
CCTCTGCCCCGTCCGTGCCCCGTTCCCGGTGAGGTCCGGAGGGCCCACGGGGTCCCGACACGGGAACGGGGCGGGAGACCGGACGGGCACGGCGGGGCGAGGGCTACGAAGGTCGGCGGTCCCGGCGGGCGGGGGATCCTGATCCGGCATCCGGGATCGGGAGCCGTGTGAAGGAGAACGGGACCGAAGGCGCTCGATCCCGTCGGCGGGCTCGGTGGGGCCAGGACGGTGGTGGGCCCGGGGGCCCGCCACCGGAGAGCGGCCGTGCGCGGGCCGGGTGTGGTCTGGTCGGGCCGGAGGAGACCCGGCACCGGGAGTTGCGCGAGGCGGCGGGGGAACTCTTCGGTCCGGAATGGTTCGGAGGGGGTGCGGGCACGGAGAGAGCATGATCATCCTCACCGAGATCGCGGACGGTCACGGTGTGTGGGCCAGAGTGATTCGGGTACCGCCCGGCGGCCTCGCGGGGGCGAACGAGGGGTTGACTGTGCGTGAACGCGCCAACCACGGCGCTTTCCGCTTTTCCCCTCTCCCCCGTAGGGAATGGAGTGCTCTGCCAGCACCGTCTACTCGTGGGTAGCCGGGGTCTTCCGGCCGGTCCGAGGGCGGGTCGGAACCTTCGTGACCCTGTGTAGGATTCCCTGTGCGTTCGCGTCATTGGGCCACTTTCGTTCGCGATCCACCACCCAGCAACAGCCCCCGTGCGTCCGTGTGCCCTCTTACGGGTTCCGTGCGCTCTGAGGCACGTCTGTTGTGCCCCCGCACGCCCACGGGACCGTACTGAGAGGTAGACATGTCCCCTGACACCGTTGGTCTGGCGCTCCTCCTTCTGGGGGTGCTGCTTCTGATCTCCAAGCTCGTCCGCGTCCGGTGGAAGCTGACACAGAAGCTGTACCTGCCGAGCTCGATCATCGGCGGCGGTATCGCGCTGCTCCTCGGACCCGACCTCTTCGGGCGGGCCATGGGACTGCTGGCCGACCGGGGCATAGCGGAGGGGTTCGCCGAGCGCGCGGCCGAGGGCGGGCTCTTCGGTGTGGACATCATGTCCGTGTGGGCCTCGCTGCCCGGGCTCCTCATCTCGGTGGTCTTCGCCAGCCTCTTCCTGGGCAAACGCATGCCGAAGATGCGTGAGGCGATCGACCTGGCCGGACCCAACCTGTCGTTCGGCATCACCGTGGCCAGCGGCCAGTACGTCATCGGTCTGCTGCTCGCCCTGCTGGTGCTGGCGCCGTTCTTCGGGGTCCCCGTGATCTCGGGCGCGCTCATCGAGATCGGCTTCCTCGGCGGACACGGCACCGCCGCCGGCCTGGGCGACACCTTCGAGCAGGTGGGCTGGGCCGAGGGCCAGGACCTGGCGCTGGGCATGGCCACCATCGGTCTGCTCTCCGGTGTCATCATCGGCATCATCCTGATCAACTGGGGCGCCCGGCGGGGCAAGACGAGCGTGATCAGCTCCGACAACAAGGGCTCCGATCTCGAACAGGCCGGTCTGGTCCAGCGGGAGAAGCGCACCGCCGGATCGATGATGACGATCCACCCGTCGTCCATGGACCCGCTGACCCTGCACTTCGGCCTGGTGGCCCTGGCGGTGATCATCGGTCAGCTCATCCTGTCCGCCCTCCAGTGGGTCGAGCAGCTCGTGTGGGCCGACACCATCGAGATCATGGCCTACGTTCCGCTGTTCCCGCTGGCGATGATCGGCGGCATCATCGTGCAGCTGTTCATCGACCGGTTCGACCGCAACGACATCGTCGACGAGCAGTCGGTGGAGCGCATCCAGGGCCTGTCACTGGACGTGCTGGTTATCGCCGCCATGGCGACCCTGTCGCTCCAGGCCATCGCCGACAACATCGCCGCGTTCGCGGTGCTCTCCATCGCGGGCATCCTCTGGTGCCTGTTCGCCTTCCTGTTCCTCGCGCCGAGGATCATGCCGAACTACTGGTTCGAGCGCGGCATCGGCGAGTTCGGCCAGTCCTTGGGCGTCACCGCCACCGGCATGGTGCTCATGCGCGTGGTCGACCCCGAGGTGCGCACACCCGCCTACCCCGCGTTCGGGTACAAGCAGCTGGTGTTCGAACCGTTCTTCGGCGGTGGTCTGGTCACCGCCGCCGCGATCCCGCTGATCGTCAGCCCGCTGGTCGGACCATGGGGGTTCCTGGCCATCATGGCCGCGACGATGCTGGCCTCGCTCTTCTTCGGCCTGGTGGTGCTGCGGCGCAGGCGCCGCAAGGAGGAGCAGCGGGCGGAGCGGGGCCAGGAGCAGGTTCCGGTCGCGTAGGACCCGATCAGGGGCCCTGGGTCCTGAGCGGGGCATGGGCCGAGGCGGCCCGTGCCCTGGCCGCGATCGACGGGTCCGGATGGTGCTGCCCGAGCATGCGCAGGACGGAGCGCGTGTCCGGGTGCTCGGGCCGCCAGAGCCGGGCGACATCGTCGAGCAGGAACCGGTCGATGCCCTCGGCCGCCTCCGAGACCAGGAAGGACTTCAGTCCCGTCTCACCGAGGCAGGTGGCGGCGGCGAACATGTCGATGGCGGTCCAGTGGCCGAACTCGGAGGTCAGCCTCGCCCGTTCGTTCTCCGAGAGCATGCGCGAGGCCAACAGGACCACCGACGCCAGACTCGCCAGGGTCGGGTCCCCGCTGCGAAGCAGGGCGTACAGCTGTGGTTCCACTCGCGAACTGATGGTGCCCAGCGCCATGGTGGCGTTCCACCGGCGCAGGGCCAGCCCGGGTCCGGAGGAGACGGTGACGATCTCCCGCAGCGCCTGTTCGGGGGTGCGCGAGTCCAGCCACGCCGTGAGGGCGACGAGCTGGCCGTCGAAGGAGAAGTCGGCCAGGGCGTCCAGGAACTCGTCGGCGTCGAGTCGGATGAACTCCTCGGTCAGGGGCGCGGGCCGTTCCTCGGCCAGGATGATCTGCCGGATGCCGAACCGGCCCAGGTCCGTGAGTTCCACCCAGGTCGGTGCCGCGCGGGGGGAGTGCGGGCCTTCGGAGCGGGGCCCGTGCCAGCCCAGGGAGATCGCTCCGGTGTCGCTGAGCTGCCACAGTGCCCGGGTCAGCAGGAGGGTGCTCCATGCGGGGCAGCGGGCGGGAAGGTAGTGCGCCTCGCGGGCGGGCAGGACCTCCTGGGTGACCAGGCGCAGGGGTACGTGCGCGCCGTTGGGCGACTCGTACAGGCGTGCCAGGGTGGTGTGGGGTTCGAGTCTGGCGATACCCCGCAGTGACTGCTCGACGCACGAGTGGAAGGCGAGGGTCCACCAGCGCAGCACCCTGCCAGGGGAGCCGAGCCAACGCTCCAGCTCCGGGGCGGGGCGGGCCTGGCCGGTCTCGCACTCGATCATGCCCAGGTGCTGGGCGGTGCGCCAGGCCACCATGAACTCCTCGGCCTGGGTCACGCAGGTGATTCCCTCGGCCCAGGCCTCGCGTCGTTCCCTGTCTCGGCTGAGGCCCCGCGGCCACAGCCCGAACCTCTCGATGGCCGCGCGTACGTCGTGCGGGTCCGGGACGCCGTCCACGTCCACGGGGGTGACCGGGCCGCACCAGCGAGCGAGGTCGACGGCGGAGCGCAGGAGACGGCTGGACAGGGCTCTGTGGGCGAGTGCCTCGGTGGGGAGGAGGGACACCGGACGGGCCGCGAATCTGCGGTGGGACGGCGCTTCCGGATGGTGGGATGACATCTGTGCCCCCGACTTCTCCTCGCTCTGAGTTTCTCTCACTTTTACAGCGGGAGCGGGGGCCGTGGAGCGTTTTCGGGGACATCGTGGGGAGAACGCAGTCGAAAGGGGCTTTCGGGCGCGGGACAAAGCGGGAAGGTCGGTGGAAAAACCCGGCTTGGGGTTCCGTTAACGATCTGTCCGGGATTGCCTGTCCTGGAATCCTGGAAGCAGCAGTGTGGATTCGCGGGCTCAGCGCAGGTGGGAGGCGCCGTTGACGTCCAGAACCGCCCCCGAGGACCAGGCCGCCTCCGGTGAGGCGAGGTAGCGCACGGCGGAGGCGACCTCCTCCGGCGCGGCCACCCGGCCGAACGGACTCTGCGCCCGGACCTCGTCAGTGAGCCGAGCCGAGACGCGCTCGGTCTCCACGAACCCGGGCGCCACCGATGCCACCGTGATGCCGTGCGGGGCCAGGGCCACCGCCAGCGACTGGCCCAGCGCGTGCAACGCGGCCTTGCTGGCGCCGTAGGCGGGGTGGTCCGGCTCGCCCTTGAAGGCACCGCGCGAGCCGACGTTGACGATGTGCCCGCCGTGGCCCCGGCCGATCATGTTCCGTGCGACCAGGTACGAGAGGTCCGCCGCCCCGAACACGTTGACGTCGACGGTCGTTCGCCAGGCCCGCCGCCACTCCTCGTACGAGGAGTCGGCGACCGGGTGCGCGACGTTCACCGCGGCGTTGTTGACCAGCACGTCCACACCGCCCAGGAGCTCGACCACCTCCTCGACCAACGCCGCCGCGGCCTCGGGATCACGCAGGTCGGCCCCGACCAGCACGTGCCCCTCCCCGGGCAACCCCGCCAGGGTGGCCTCCGCCTCCTCGCGCCGCGAGCCGTAGTGCACGGCGACCCTGTCGCCGCCCTGCGCGAAGGCGGTCGCCACCGCCCTCCCGATTCCCCTGGCGGCACCGGTGACCAGCACGTTGCGACTCATGGAGTGACCCTTCGACGGTGGTAAGGCGTCCCGAGGCTACCGTCCCGGGGTGGGAGACCACCGACCCGCCCCTGGAGGGACGCGGTCCTCTCCGAGGCCGTGAACCAGCCAGCGGCTGACGCCGCCCAACATCGGCGGGCACGGGAACCCGTGCGCCGAGGAGGTGCCGCGTACCGGGGAGTTCAGCGGCCAACCCCCACGGTGCCGAACCGGGCGCGGCGGGCGGCCCTCGCGGCGTCCGGGCCCAACGCCCCCAGGGCGATCGCGTTCAGTACGCTGTCGGCTGCCGGGTGGCCGGAGCGCCACATCAGCCCCGTGACCGCCTCGGGGTCGCGCCAGACCGGGGCGTCGGCGGGCAGCGGCGCGCCCAGTTCCACCCGCAGCGCGTAGGTGTCCAGCATGACCACCACCAGCTGTTCCAGCCGAACACGGCCGGGGTCGTCGCGGGCGTGCGCGATCCAGCCGCCCAGCACGGGGTGGTCCCGGTAGCCCTCCAACACCCCACCCAAGCCGTCCTCCACGCCGTCGAGGAGCCGGAAGACGTCCAGCCGCTGACGCCAGGAGCCGAGTTCGGCGCAGACCTCCAGCAGCTGGCGGGCACCGGTTCGGACACCGCGCTCGGCCATCCAGGCGCGTCCCAGGACCCGCGCGTCCACGGGTCGCCCCTCCCAGAGCTGGAGCAGCAGCTCCCGGGCGGTCATGGCCCCGGTCGGCGGATAGCCGGGCAGGGTGATCCCCCAACGCCGCCACCGGTGGGCCATGCCCTGGTCACCCAGGGGAGTGATGCGCAGTTCAGCGTCGGAGAGGCGTTCCACCGCGCCCACGTGGACCAGCGTCGCCACCGCGGCCACGACCCGGTCCTCCGGGGTCGGGAGCGGCTCCTCCCGGGGCGGCTCCTCCCGGAGCGGCACCGATTCCCCCGACGCCGAGCCCCTCGGTGCCGGGACCGGGGGTGCCGGAGCCGCCGGGGCGGGACACGGGGCGAGAGCCTCCACCAGGTCGGGGACCGTCCACACGCCGCCCGAGGTGAACAGCTCCCCGAGCACGCGGAGTCCGAGCGTGCCGTGCTCCGCCACCATCGCGGGCAGCGCCCGGACCCAGGAGAGGACGACCCGGGCGTCGTCCTCCCAGTTCCGGGCCGCCGCGCCCGGACGGACCTCGGTGTAGGTGGTCCGAAGGAACCCGGCGCGCAGGGCGACCACGAACAGCCGCGCCACCTCCTGGCGGGACAACCCCAGGTGCGCCGAGGCCTCGTCCACGGTGTGGTCGGTGAGGCTCTCCCCCTCGACCCCTTCGGCCAGGGGCAGGCCCGTGCCCACCCATGCGGTCAGGCGCAGCGCCCGCTCCAGGACGGGGCAGGCGCGAGCAGCGGGGGCCGAGTACTCGGCAGGAGCCAGGTGTACTCGAGGGAGGTCCTCCGGCTCCCAGAGCCGCCCCCACCACGGAGCGCCGTCCACGGTCCCCGACCAGGGGGCCTGATCGCGGGGGAGGGGGCGGGCCTCCTCCACCGCCGCGCGCAGGGCCCGGGGACTCTCCTCGGGGCCGAGCAACCCCCTGGCCACGAGGTGGTCGCACCAGGTGAGCCAGGTGGTGCGGAAGTCCTCGGGGAGTGAGCCCCCGGCGGACAGGGTGAGCACGACCCGGGTGACGTCGTCGCGGTCCCAGTCGGTCGGATCGGATCGGACGTGGCCGTGGACGGTGAGGAGCCGGGTGAGGAATCGTGGGTCGACACGACGGGCGGGGCGGGTCTGGTGAGCCCAGTCGAGGCAGGAACGGACGGCGTCGGCGACGGAGGGGGAAACGGTCATGGCGTCCTCGCTTGTCTCCCGGGGGCGGGGGTGGCCGCGTCCCTCGCACCACCGAAAGTGACGCGGCCACGTTTCCATCATCGGAGAATTCACGTTCCTTCGCTGAGGCCTGTGGACAACCCACGTTCGCGGGGTTCGGAGAGGAACGGATGAACCTCCGTGGGGCACAGGGGAAAGCCGTTGGAAAGCCCGCGTCGCTCATGGGGTGGAATACCCCGCACCTGACCGCGGCACGCCGTTCCCGAAGGGGACACCGTCGGCGCCCGCGTCCCGGTTCACGAGCGCCATGGGCATCGGATATGAATCCAGCGCCTTGGGGTCGTCGGACGTGAATCCCTTGTACGTGCCCTCTTCGGCGGCTCGGGCACTCGGGGTGCCCGGTCCGGAGGCCCGGGGCGAAGTTCCGGTGACCGGGGCGGAGCGGCGTCTGGTCCGGTGCTCCGCACCCGGGCGGTGATGATCTGGGCGCGGCGCCCTGACCCGACCCTGCGTGGTTCGTCCGCCTGACCAGCCCCGGCCGCCGTGGTCGACCCGCTCGCCCACGCCCCCTCCACAGGGCTGACACGGCGGGCCCGCGCGGTTGACGGTCGGAGGGTTCCCTAGCGGGCCAGGGCCGCGGTGTCCCTCAACGGGCAGGCCCTGATGCGGGCCAGCACGCTGTCGGCCCAGGGGTGGGCGGACACGGTGCGGACGAACGACTCGGGGTCGTCGTCGACGGGCGGCAGCCCGGCGTCCATCAGGGCCCGCGCGGCCTCCTTCGGCGCACGGCCCGCGAGCCAGCGGTCCAACAGGACCTCCACGTCCACTGGGCGGACCCCCTCCACCAGGTCGAGGAACCCCTTCGCGTCCAGATCGGTCACGGGCGGGACGACCGGCACCTCGACGCCGGACTCGCCCAGGTGCCGTGCGGCGCAGTGGTCGCCCAGGTCGGTGGCCCGGTACCGCTCGGGGCCGACCCTCTCCACGGCGTCGAGGTCGGCCAGAACCTTGAGCGCCCGCAGGACGTGCTGCTCGGGCTCCTCGGAACCGGGAAGGGCGCCGGGGCCGCAGGCGTCGACCAGCTCGGCCGGCGTGCGCGCCCGACCGGACAGGAAGAGTTCGGCCAGCAGCAGGAACGGCGCGGGTCCGGGAAGCGCGGCCATGGTGGTCAGGGCGTCCGCCCAGGCGTGGGCGGCCGTCCCGGGACGGTCCTCGGCCCAGGCGCTCGCCGCTGGACCGGGCAGGGCGTGGAGGTAGGTGGTGCGCACCAGCGCCGCCGAGCGGGCCACGGAGAACAGGAAGCGGATCTCGGCCGGGGTGGTGCCCAGGTCGTCGGCGGCCCGGGCGGTCTCCTCCACACCGAGCTCGTCGTGGTCGGTGCCGGGGCGCAGCAGTCGCCTGGGCGCCACCCAGGCCGACAGCAGGGCGGCCCGGTGCAGGGTCGGGCAGGCGGCGGCCCGGGCGTCCAGTTCGGCCAGCGGCGCGGGTACGTAGGGCAGCAGCGGAGTGGGATCCTCGTCCTCCACGCAGCCCAGTCGCGCCAGCAGTGGTGAGGCGGCGTCGTCCATGGGGTCGCGAACCGTGCGCGGGACGAGGCCCGGCGTCAGCCCGATCCGCTCGATGGTGGCGCGCAGACGGCGCGGGCTCTCCACCGACAGCAGCCCGCCGGAGGAGACCAGGTGGTCACACCAGGACAGCCAGCTGTCCCGGAGGCTGGCGGGCAGGGTGTCCCTGCTTCGCAGGACGGTGGCGACGTCGTGGACGTCGTCCACGGTCCAGTCGCCGGGTTCGTGCGCCCCGGTGTCGCGGTGGACGCTGAGGAGGAGGGCCAGGTCCTCCTTTTCGAGGACGGGCGGGGGGTCGGCTTCGTCGGCCCAGGCGAGGCAGGCGGAGATGGCGGGCAGAATTCGCTCAGTCATGATGTCGTCACCGAACGTTAGGCGGATGGCCGAACCGCACTAGCTTAACCGCGGCAGGTGCTCTCGCATGGGAAAACGTCGAAAACCAGCCCTTCCCTCCCGTGTGCGACCGCTGAATGGGCGCGCCTTTCCCTGGGGTTCGTGGGGGAGCGGTGAAGCGGGGGGAGAAAGGTCGGGCAAAAGCGATGGAATCGTGATCAGGGAGCTTATGGACTGGTTTCGCCGTGCTCTCTCAGGAAATGGCTAATCTCCGTTTCGATGGCCGGAATCGGTCATTTTCTCAGAGGCTGTGATGTTTGGGTGTCGTGAGTCGGGAAGAATCGCCGGAGGCGGCTGGCGGCGACCGACCCCGGGTGAGGGGCCTCGGGTCAGGGTGTCCGCACCGCGGAGTGGGGGTGGACTGACCGCGCACGAGGTTTGTGGATACCCATGGGGAGTACATAGAACGACAAATGCGATAATCCAACTGGATTTCGCACTATACGTCATCCCAGGAGGTCGCCCGCGTGGCACGGAGTACCGACCCGGAAAGACGCCCCGAATGGCCAGACGACATGGACGTCGAAGAGCTCCTCGGGCGGGGGTGGCGGCCCACCCCCTTTCGCGAGTTCATCCTCAAGATCCACAGTCGCTGCAATCTGGCCTGTGACTACTGCTACATGTACGAGATGGCCGACCAGAGCTGGCGATCACAACCCCGCCGGATGGCCCGGCCCACCGTGGACCGGGTCGCCGAACGCATCGCCGAGCACGCCCGGGCCCACGGGCGCGAGCGGGTGGACGTCGTCCTCCACGGCGGGGAGCCGCTCCTGGTCGGACTCGACCACCTCCGACACACCGTCCAGTCCCTGCGCAAGGCCTGCGAGCCCGACGTCCACGTGGCACTGCGGATGCAGACCAACGGGGTCCTGATCGACTCCCACTTCCTCGACCTGTTCGAGGAACTCGGCATCCGGGTGGGGGTGAGCATCGACGGTGCCGAGGCCGACCACGACCGCCACCGCACCCGCGCCAACGGTCGGGGCACCCACTCCGAAGTGCGCGCGGGCATCGAACGGCTCAACGAGCGCGACGGCCGCCTGCTGGCGGGCCTGCTCTCCACCGTCGACCTCGAATCGGACCCGGTCACCACCTTCGAGCACCTGCTGGAGTACGACCCGCCCAGCGTCGACTTCCTCCTGCCGCACGGCAACTGGGACGAACCGCCACCCGGCTGGTCGCCCACCGAGCCGCGCTACGGCGCCTGGCTCGTCTCCGTGTTCGACCGCTGGTACCACTCGACCGAGCGCGAGACCAACATCCGCATGTTCAACGAGATCATCCGCCTCGTCCTGGGCAGTCCCTCACGTACGGAGAGCGTGGGCCTCTCCCCGGCCGCCCTCGTGGTGGTGGAGACCGACGGCGGGATCGAACAGGTGGACAGCCTGAAGTCCGCCTTCGAGGGGGCGGCGAGCACGCCCCTGCACACCTTCACCCACACCTTCGACGACGCCCTCTACCTGCCCGCCGTGGCCGCCCGGCAGATCGGGGCCCGCGCCCTCAGCGCCACCTGCACCGACTGCCCGCTCTCCCGGGTCTGCGGCGGCGGCCTCTACCCGCACCGTTACCGAGAGGGGAGCGGATTCCTCAACCCCTCCGTGTACTGCGCCGATCTGTTCCACCTCATCACCCACATCCACCAGACCGTGGCCGCGGACGTGGCCCGCATCAGGAAAGGGCTCTGAATGTCAGATCCGGTTCCGGAACCGGTGTTCGAGGCGCTGTCCCGTGGCGGCGGCGGAGCCGGGGCCACCGGACACCTGCGCGCCGCCCAGTTCGGCAAGCACCTGCTGTTGCTGCGCCGCGTCGTGGACGCGGCGCGGGGGGCGAGACATCCCGACGCCGATCGTGCCCGGGACGCCTACGACCTGCTCGCCGAAGCCCAGGAACACGCGCCCGGCCGGGTCGCGACCGTGTTGCGCCACCCCACCGTCGGGGTCTGGGCCCGACGGACCGCGCTCGCCCTGGCCGGGCACCGCCCCGAACGGCCGCGGGTGACCGGACTGGCGGCGATCGCGGCCGTCGCCGCCCTGCGCGGCGGGATGGAGGCACGCCTTGAGGTTCCCCTGGACGGCCCCACCGCGCCGCTGCCGTCGCTGGGCCGGGCACTCGTCGGCGTGGAGAGCCGGAGGGTCAGTACGGGACGCGCCCGGTTCGAGACCACCGGAGGCCGGGCCGTGCTGCGTTCCGGGGACGGGCCGGAGGTGACCGTACCCGCGGACCCCCACGAGGACGCTCCCGGCTGGCACGCCCTGCGCCGCATGGTCGCCGAGCACCGGGGGCAGCGCCTCACGCTGCTCCTCGACGACCAGGACCCCGACCGCATGCCGGGTGCCGACCTGGTCGCCCACCGACTCGGCGCCGCCGAACTCGCCCACTGGCGTCGTGACCTGGAGCAGGCCTGGCGACTGTTGGTGGACCACCACTGGACCGTGGCCGCGGAGACCGCCGAAACCGTGGTCACGCTGACCCCCATCAGCGCGCCGGGCGGGCGCACCCACACCAGCGCCACCGCCCGGCACGCCTTCGGCAACCTGGGGCTGTCCACCCCGCCCGGACCGACGCTGCTGGCCCTGACCTTCGCCCACGAGGTCCAGCACGCCAAACTGACCGCCCTGCTCGACCTGGTGGAACTCACCCTGCCCGAGGACGGCAGCCGCTTCTACGCGCCCTGGCGCCCGGACCCGCGCCCCGCCTCGGGGTTGTTCCAGGGGGTCTACGCCCACCTGGGGGTGGCCGGGTTCTGGCGAAGGCACCGACACACCGTCGCCGGGGACGAGGCCGCCCGAGCCCACGCGGACTTCGCGCACTGGCGGCGCTCCACGGCGGACGCGGCCGAGGCCCTGGCCGACTCGGGCAGGCTCACCGCCGAGGGGAAACGCTTCCTGGCCGCCACCGACCGCACCCTGCGAGCGTGGCTGGCCGAACCGGTCCCCGCTCCCGCGGAGGCGGCCGCCGAGTCCGCCGCCCGCACCCACCGGGAGCACTGGCACGCACGCCACGGCTGGCCCGGATCAGGGGGCCGGTCCGGAGCGTAGGGCCCTCAGAGCAGTGGCGGGTCGAAGTCGGCGACCAGGCGGCGGCCCTCACCCGCCGCGCCGGTGAAGGAGTGCTCGCGGCCCAGGGCGCGCAGGAAGCCGGTGAAGGTGTGTTCGGCCATCTCGTCGGCGTCGTCCGTCTCCAGCTCGGCGCGCAGGTCCAGCACCAGGTTGGACGCGCAGGCCAGGGAGCTGGGGTGCTCCTCGCCCAGCAGGGCCCGGTAGCGGCGCAGGGTGCCCCGGCCCAACCGCGTGGCGTTCTTCGCCTCGCCCAGGGCGGCCAGGTCGCTGGCCAGGTTGGTGGCCGCCGCCAGGGTGTAGTGGTGGTTGCGGCCGAGTCTGGCCTCCAGGGCGGTCAGCGCCGACTCGTTCATCGAACGGGAACGCGCCGGATCGCCCATCAACCGGTACAGCAGCGCCACGTTGCTCGTGCAGCCGTGCTTGTACGGGTGGTCGGCCCCGTAGGCCTGCGCGTAACGCATGTCGGTGTCCTCGGCCAGCTCCAGCGCTCCGGCCAGCTCGCCGGTCATCCGCCACAGGTTGGCCAGGCACATGGCCGCGGCCAGGGTGCTCGGGTGGTTGATGCCGTGCAGGCGCAGGTAGCGCGAGTGGGCGTCCTGGCCGAGTTCGAGGGCCTCGTCCAGCTCCCCCGAGAGCCTGCGGGCGATCGCCAGGTCCACCTGGGTGCGCAGCGTGCGGGGGTCGTCCACGCCGAGGTGCTCACGACCGTAGGCGAGGGCGTCCTCACCCAGGTCGCAGGCCTCGGTGTAGTCACCCGCCAGCCGCACCACCTGGGCCAGCCCGGACCAGAACGCCAGCAGCGTGGGCGAGGCCCCGGTCGGGCCGCTGCGTTTGAACAGCATGTAGGCGCGCTCGTGCTTGCTCTGCGCCCCGGCGAAGTCGCTGGTGAGCGCGTGGTCCAGGGCCAGACTGTTCATGGCGCGCAGGGTCGCGGTGTCGTTCGGGCCGAAGGCCTCCTGGTACTGGCGCAGCACCTCCTCGTCGTGTTCGCGGGCCTGCCAGAAGTCCCCGCGCGCCCGGTAGTCCGCGCCCAGCCCGGAGAGCACGGAGAGGGTCTCCGGGTGCGCGTGGCCCAGCGTGCGGCGCATCTTCGGGAGGATCGCCAGGTTGAGGTCGTGCGAGGCGATGTAGCTCCCCAGGTCCCGGAGCCGGTTGGCGTACTTGGCCTGGGCCTCCAGGACGAACGAGTCCTCCTCGCCGGAGTCGGCGGTCCACTTCTCGATGAAGTTCTCCGCGTACCGTCCGGCGGTCTCGAAGTTGCCGGACACGTACAGGAAGTTCAGCATGTTCAGCGCGAAGCGCCGCACCTCGGGCCTGTCCGACTCGGCGACCCCGGCCGGGCGCATGTGGGAGAGCAGTTCGAGGTAGCGCGCCTGGGAGGCGGCGTCGGTGAAGGAGTTCGGGGCCGCCGCGCTGAGCAGGGACCACACCTCGACCCGGATCGACTCCTGGGTGGGCTCGTCCAGTTCCTCGCGCAGCAGTGCCTGGATCAGCCGGTGCACCTGGATGGTCCGGTTGGCCTGGTCGAGGCGGACCAGCGCGTACCGGCCCAGCTGGCCGATGGCCTTGCTCAACCGGATGGGGTCGTCCATCAGGGCGGCCATCTCCGGGCGGATCGGACCGTCGTCCACGGGGAAGAACAGGTCGCGGGGAATGGGCTCGGGGCCGAAGAAGGCGCAGCAGCGCAACAGCTCCATCGCCTCGGGCAGGTTCTCCTTGAGTTTCTCCACGGACAGCTGCCAGGCGGCCGTCATGGGCTTGGGGTACTCCGGAGGCTTGCCCTCGCGCAGCAGCGGGCCGGTGCGCTCGGAGAGCAGCCGCAGGTACTCCTGGGTGGACATGCCGGTCTCGGACTGCAGGGCCCCGGCCTGCTCCAGCGCCAGGGGGAGGTATCCCAGCGCCTCGGACAGCTCGACGGCCTCCGCGGTGGTGATGCCGCGCGGGATGCGCTTCTTGAGGAACTCCACGCTCTCGTGCTCGCTGAACACGTTCACCGGCACGGTCTGGGCGACGCCCTCCCACCGGTGGTTGCGGGTGGTGATCAGCACGTGCCCGGGTCCCTGGGGGATGACCTCGGTGAGTTCCTCGGGCTCGTCCGCGTTGTCGAAGATGAGCAGCCAGCGCGAGTACGGCTCACCCTTGCGCAGGGCCTCCAGGACCGCGTCGGCGGCGTCCTCGACGCCGGTCACCCCCGGACCGGGGAGCCCCAGGTGCGGCGCCAGGTGGGCCAACGCGGAGTCCACGAGGCCGGGCTGGTCGGCCATGATCCACCAGACGAGGTCGTACTCGGCTCGGTAACGGTGGGCGTACTCCACGGCCATGAGGGTCTTGCCGACACCGCCGTACCCGTGGAGCGTGTGCGGGACCACCGGGTCGGAGGGGGAGTGCGGGACCACCGCGGTGACCTGGTTGAGCAGCCCGCCGCGGAGAGCGCTGATCTGCTCGTCGCGGCCGGTGAAGTTCTTGTGGCGCGGCGGAACACGGCCCCACACTTCGGGAAATCTGTTTCCGCCGTGTCCGGCCCCTTCCGGGAAACGGTTCCTGCTCTGGCCCTGGGGGTTCCCTTTGGAAGCGGTCACGCGTTGTCCTCCGGTTTCACATAGGCCCCACCAGAAATTCTTTTCCCCTTGAACGGAAGAAGTCCCGGTGTTGTGTTGTGTCACTACTTGTTGCGTGAGGGATTCGTCAACGTCATCAGAGTAGGCGAAGAGGTTAGGGAAGGACAGGTGTGTGGTAGGAACTTCTGTACGGCGATTCCAAGAACGCCGGGGCGAAAGGGCGGACCCCACCGTCAGTTCGCGGCCGGCCGCACGACGGCGGCCATTATCACGCGGAGGCGAGCACATGGGAGAACACGGGTCCACCGGGGGAACGGCACTGGTGGACGTGGGTGAACTGTCGTTGCGCGACCTGGAGGCGATGGGCGGATCGGCGATCGCCGAGGCGCTGCGCACGGTGCTCGACCCCGGAGAGGCCGGAGCCGAGGTGGTGGCCGGGTTCGTCAACGACCCCGAGTAGCACCGTTCGCTGACGCGACCTCGTCCGTGCGGCGAAAAGGACACAGGAATTTCGCAGGGGCTCGAACCACGCCCTGACCCGTGACACCATGGACAGCGCTCCTCACTGAGGTGCTGTCTCCATTCTCGCTGGCCGGGAGCTGCTTCATGACACGAGCCGCCATCGTCCACGCGCACGGACCGTTCGTCGGGGCGCGGCCCTTCCGCGCCCAGGACCGGCGACACTTTCTCGGCCGCAGTTCCGAAACCGAGGAACTGGTGCGTTCCTGGAGCCGCCACCGGCTCACCGTCCTCCACGGCGACAACGGGGTGGGAAAGACATCCCTGGTCAGAGCGGGGGCCGTGCCCACGCTCACCGACCGCGGCAGCACCGTACTGCCCCAGGGCGAACTCCGCTTCGACCCGGGATTTCCCGCCGCGATACTCCCCGGACAGAACCCCTACAGCCGTGCTCTGCTGGCCCTGTGGAGCCCCTCGGAGTTCCCCACCCACGGCCCCGGCACCTCGATCAGCGACTACCTGCGCACCCACGAGAGCACCGACCGGCAGGGCCTGCCCCGGCCGGTCTTCGCCGTCCTGGACCAGACCGAACTCCTCCTGCGGCGTTCCGTCGCGCCCGAACCGGTGCGCAGGGACTTCCTGGACGAACTGTTCACCGCCGTGGAGCACCGCACCGACCTCCACCTGCTGCTCACCGTGCGCACGCAGCACCTCGACGAACTCCGGCGCCTCGTGGAGAAGCGCGAGGTCGACCACGCCGAGGTGCGACTGACGCCGTTCGCCCCGGGAACCGCCACCGACGTGGTGGCGCGCGCCCTGGCACTGGCGGGTTCACGCACCGCCGCGCGGGACGCCGACCTGCTCGTGGACCAGACCCGTACCGCCCGCGACGCTGGGCCGCGCCCGGGGCCCCCGAAGGACACCGTGGAGCCCGCCCTGCTCCAGTTCCTGGGGCGGGCGCTCTGGGAGAGGGCCAGCGAGTCCGGCGCCGCCCTGGTTCCGGACGCCGACTCCGAGGTCGACCGCCTCCTCACCGAGCGCCTGGCGGGGGTCCTCGCGGAGGTGGCGGACGAACACCTGGTCTCCCCTGAGGTTCCGTACGCCTGGCTGCGCGCGGTGGCGGGGGCCGGCCCCCGGGGAGTGGGCCGACCGGCCTGCGAGGACCCGGACAGCGAACTGACGCCCGGGGTGGTCCACGCCCTGGAGGACCGCCACCTGGTCACCGCCAACCGGGACGGCTCCGCCTACCTGCTGCGCCACCCGAAGCTGGCGGGTCCCCTGGCGTCCCTCTCCCCCTTCGCGCGCGGGCCCTCCACCCCGAGCGGCCCCGATCCCCTGGAGGCCGCCCGCGCCGCCCACACCCGGGGGGAGACGGCGCTGGCCGCCGAGCACGCCCGCCGTGGCCTGGGCGACCGACCGGTGCCGAACCCCAGGGAGCGCGCGCTGCTCACCGCGCTCCTTGGCGACCTCGCGTTCGAGCGCGGCGACCACCTGGCGGCGGCCGCACACTACGCGGACGCAGCCAGGCAGCGCGAGGCGGTCGGCGACGGCGCGGCGGTCTCGCGCCTGCTGGTCGCCGAGGCGCGCAACCGCCTGATGGCGGGCGAGAGGTCGGCGGGGTTGACGGGGGTGGCGGCGGCCGAGGGCCGGGTGCACGCCGACCCCAGCCTGAGGGCCGGGATCGGGCAGGTGCTCTGGCTCGCGGGTCAGGGGAGCTCGGCCCTGGACGTCCTGGAGGGCGCCATGGTGGGTGGCGGCGGGATCACCGAGGCGCGGCGCACCCGCGGGGAGATCCGCGCGGAGCAGCGGGGAACGTCCGGCAAAGGGAGGAACTGAGCGTGGACTCCACCGTCCTGGTCGCCCTGATCACCGGTGTCATCACCGCGATCAGCACCCTGGGGGCCACGGCGCTGTCCGGCTACCGGACCGCGAAGGTCGAGCGCTGGAGGGCGGAGCACACCCTCAAGCGGGAGCGCGAGCAGCGCGAGTACGAGCGGGGGCGGGCCCGGCAACGGGAGGTGCACACACGGCTGGAGGAGGTGCGCGGCAGCGTGTTGCGGCTCGACATCGGCATGCGCAACATCGCCCAGATCCGGATGCACGGTCCTCCCCGCCAGGGTGGCGACGACCTGTCCGACCTCGTGCGGCAGGCCCGGACCGACATCTACGACGCGGTGATCGCGGTCGAGCGCATGCGCGACGTCCTGCCGCCGGACGGTCAGGACCACGTCGACGAGCTGCGTGACGCGGTGGACGAGGTGGTCAACCACGTTCAGGCGCGTACCGACCGGAGCGCCGACCAGGTGCACCGGGATTTGGCGTCGGGTCTTCGGGCGCTGGCCGGGGCGGTTCCGGCGGAGTGGGTGCTGGAGGCGGGAGCGCCCGTGGGGCGGCTCGGGGGCGGGGCTGGTTCCTCCGCGGAGCCGGTCGAGGGGGAGCCGAGCGCAGAACCAGGAGCAGAGTGAAGGAGAGGGTCAGCGCCCCGGTGGCCCCGCACACGAGCAGGACCGTGCCGTGCACTCCCAGGGCCTCCAGCGCGTAGCCCCCGCCCAGCATGCCCGCGGGCAGGGCGCCGCCGCTGAGGAAGCGGACGGTGCCGGTGAGGCGCCCCAGCATCTCCGGTGGGACGTGGGTGGTGTGGTAGGTCGCCACGGTGACGTTCATGTGCGCCCCGACGAACCCGATGCCGCCCCAGACCACGGGCAGCGCCGCCAGGAGCCAGGTGGACCCGGCCCGCTCGGCGCCGACGAGCAGGAGGGTCAGGGCGAGCCACGACCACAGGCACAGCACCACCATCCGGGTGGGGGTCAGCCTGCGCACCAGGACCGGGGCGAGCAGGGCGCCGAGCAGCCCTCCGGCGCCGGTGGCGGCCAGCACCACGCCGAGCAGGAAGGCGGACAGGTCCTCGTCGGTGGCGGTCAGCATGATGATCAGCCAGACCGACTGGAACAGCGCGTTGGTGATGGTGCACACGACCAGTGACCGCAGCAGGAAGCGGTCGGTGCGCAGCAACAGGAAGCCCCCGGCCAGTTCCCGGAGGACACCGTGCCGGGGGCCGGACCGCTGGGGCCTCGGCCGTGACCGGGGCAGCAGCCAGGCGGCCCACAGCCCCAGGGCGGAGACCAGGGTGTCGAAGAGCGCGGGCAGTCCGTGCGCCAGGCCGTACAGGGCTCCGCCGAGGGGGCGGCCGATCATCTGGGTGGCGTCGGTGCGGGCCTCGTTCTTGGCCGCGGCCCCGGCCAGTTCGTCCCGGGGGACGAGGAGTGGGACGGCGGCCGCCCCGGCGGTGGCGTGCAGGGTGCCGCACACGCCGTGCAGGGCGGAGGCCACCGCGAGCAGGACCACGGGTGCGTCGAACACCAGGACCGGGGCGACGAACAGGACGACGCAGGCGATGCGGGCGGCCAGGCCGACGACCATGACGGTGCGCGGGTCGTGGCGGTCCACCACGAGGCCCACGGGGATGTGCAGGACGGTGCGGGGCACCATGCCGGCGGCGGAGATCCAGCCGGCCAGCACCGGGGAGCCGGTGTGGAACAGGGCCAGGAGGGGGACGGCCAGACCGAAGGTCATGGTCCCGAGACCGGCCAGTGCCACACTGCTCCACAGCAACGCGAAATGGCGTCGCCAACGTCCGGTGTCTCGGTTCGGAAAGGTCTCCCCAACACAGGGTTCCGTTGTTGACATCGTTCTCAATGCAGATGGAAAACGTGAGTGCCGAAAACCCCGCAAGGGGTACTGGGATGGCGAATCCGAATGCCACAGGCCCTGTGGTGGAGGGCTTGTACTGAACCGATCGGTGTGGTCCACGCGGTTCTGAAGGTCCCGGTTCATGCTATCCGGAAAAGCGTGCCGCCTCGGCCTGTTGGTGTTCAAGATGAGCGTCTGAGTCGCAAGTGTCAACAGTGAAAAGGGTGATTGGTCGTTTTATCCCGTTTCCTCCGATCGACCTCAACCGCGGTCGAGGTCGCACACCGCTGGAGAACCGGTCCGACCCTGGGAGCACCGTGCCCGACCCCACCTTCCCAGCGCTCCCGCGCCGACGCCCTGCCGACGACCGTAACGCCCGGCCGCGCACTCTACGTTCCGACGGATCGCCCCACGTGGTCCCACCGGTGTGGTTCGTGCACCTGGGGGAGCGATGGCGGATCGGGGGGCGTCCACCGCCTCCGTCAAGGCGCGCGACGCGCTGCGCGACCCCAGGGTGTCCCGGGCCTGGAAGACGCGCCCGTGGTCGCCCAAGGAGACGGCGACCGTCCACGACCACTTCCCCGGACGGTGTCCTGACCATCCTCCGCGACCGCTGCCACCGGGACCCGGGCACCCCCGGTGGCAGGGACACCCGCCGCTCCCTGGCGGAGGTCGGCGTCACCAGGTGGCCGATGGTCGGTGCCGCACCCGAGACCACCCTCAGCCCGGAGAGCACCCCGACCCCAGGGGTCGCGCGCGACACCTCGACGAACCCGGAGCGCGTTGACCCTCCGGGCGTCGGTGGAGGCGAGCAGCCCCCGGCGCCACATCGGCCTCCGTGGCCGCACCGAACCCCCGGGCGCGTCGGACCCCTGGAACGCGTGCGTTCGTCCGCTGCCCCACACTCGCCCCCACACCGCTCTCCGGAAGCTCCAAGGGGGTGGTGCCAGTCCCCTCGACCGAACCGGCGCGCACGTCCCTGGCCCGGAGGTCTAGCCGCTCAACACCCGGGCGACCCGGTGGGCCTCGGTGGGGTCGGGGCACTCCCATCGCCGGACCAGCCGTTCCACCGCCGCCCGCGGCACCGGCGCGGACCTGCGGCCCATGCGTTCGCGCAGCACCTGGGGCGGTGCCTCCAACGCCACGATCTCCACCCGGGCCCGGTAGTCGGCCGCCAGGGACACCGACCGCCCGCGCAGGTCGCGTGACACGTGGGTGGCGTTCCACACGAACGACCTGCCCGCGCGCAGGTGCTCGCGGGCGCGCTCGGTGGCGGCCGCGGCCACCGGGCGCTGGTCGGCGGTGGGACGGACCCCCAGTTCCGTGCGGAGCGCGTCCAGGCTCACCACCGGCAGGTCAGGGCGGTTCTCCCTGATCCAGTGGTCCTTGCCAGCTCCGGGCAGACCGGACATCACCGTCACGGTCATCCGGGTGTCGTCGTGCGCCGCGTAGTCGGGATCGCGGTCGGGCCTGCGGAAGAACCAGAACCGCGCGTGGTCGGAGGGAAAGGCGCGCGGTGTGTCCAGGCAGCGCTGCTCGGCGCAGTACTCGCCGTACAGTCCGATGTTGTCCAGCACCTCCGAGGCGTCTGCGCAGTGGCGCCCGAGGATGTCGGCGGTGGCCAGCACGACCAGGTCGTCGTTGCGGGCCAGCAGGCTGGCCCGGAAGGCGATCTGGCGCAGGTCCGGGCGTTCCAGAGCCCAGAACGGCACCTGGTGGTGGCGGACCAGCGCGGCCACGTGCTCACGCCACCCGATCGGGGCCCCGGACTCCCAGAGGATCCGGCGGGCCAGGAGGTCACCGCTTCGGGAGTGCCCGTGGGCGGTCACCCGGCCGTCCCCGTCGCGCCGGGTGCACAGGGGTTTGGCCACGTCGTGCAGGAGCACTGCCGCAAAGAGGCGGACCCGCTCCTCGGCGGGCCGGGCACGCCACTCGGGCAGTTCGGAGAGCGCCTCGCACGCCATGCGGGTGTGCACCTCCACGTCCCCCTCGGCGTGGTGGACCGGGTCCTGCTCCACCCCGGCCAGGTCCCGCACCCACGGGAAGGCCTCCCGCACCCGCTCCCAGTCCAGGCCCCAGTACGGCGGAGCGGGGCAGAGCTCATCGAACGGTCGCATACAGCACCTCCGGATCGGCCAGCGAGTTGGCGATCAGGGGCCGGTCCAGCCAGTGGGTACCCGCGTCCAGGATCGCGGAGGTGAACTCCGCCCGCACCCACTTGTACCGGTCGACCGTGTGGTCGCCCTCCTCGACCTTGACGTACAGCCCCTCCATGAGGTCGGAGTCGTCCGTCTCGGCCAGAGCCCGTTCGGGGTCGGCACCACCGACCCCGGCGGCCTCGGTCAGTGCCGCCCGCCACCCGGGGGTCCGGAACGTGGAGGTCCCCAGCAGCGCGGTCAGCTCCGTGAGCGAGGCCAGCGGCCCCTCGTGCAGCACGGGCACCGACACCACCGGGGTCCCGGCCAGGAGTCGCCTCCTGCGCGGCGTGGACAGGAACGTCCCGTCGCGGGTGTCCAGCACGTCGAACTCACAGAAGTAGTGCGGCAGCGCGTCGTAGTACACGGTGTGCCGGGCGTACAGCCACTCGCCGTAGAGCACGTACCGGTCCTCCAACCGGGGCCACAGCGCGGGCGCCACCGCCGCCGCCCAGGCCTTGAACGGTGCGAACTGGCGCTCACGGGGGCCGCCGGTCAGGTAGTGCCCCCGGCTCTGGAGCCGCAGCACGCCGTCGGGACCGAAGCTGATCCCGGAGTTGGCGCCGTCCAGTTTCTCCTCGACGACCAGGTGCCGTCCGGCCAGGTGCGCGAACGGCTCGGCCGACAGGTCGTGGTCACCGTGCTGGAGCCGCGACCCACGGATGTGCCGTGTGCGGGGGTACTTGCGAAGCATGTGACGGTTGTACACACCCGACGGACCCCGGAGCCAGCGGTTTTCCGGCCCGAGCCCTCAGGTCAGTCTGGAGCGGGTTCCCAGGGAGGCGGCGTCGGCGGCGGCGCGGCCCTCGTACCAGCCCTCGGGGCTGGAGGGTCCCCGGACCCGGGACGAGGTCAGCGCTCCGAAGGCCTCGTCCACGGCGGCCTCCACCGCCTTCTCCCGGGCGGCGAACACCGGGACGAGGTCGGTACCGGTCTCGGCGGTGACCGCCTCCTCGGCGGCGCGCGCCGACTCGCTGAGGCGTTCGCCCACCCGGACCGCGAACGCGGACATGAACGACGCCCGGAAGTCCTTGCGCGCCCCGCGCCCGGAACGGTCCCGTTTCGAGCCGCTCACCCGCATCGCGGCTTCGGCCTGCACAAGCAGGGACGTGTACAGCAGGTCCACCGCCTCCACGTCGCCGGGGAACCCCATCACGGTGCTCAGGCCCAGTTCCCGGTGCCACACGGCACGGCAGTGGTTGGCCTCGGCGACCTCGGTCAGGAGCACGGCCCGGTGCTCGTCGTAGGGCGAGTCAACGGGGAGTCTGCGGGCCGAGGCGGCCTCCGGCTCCTCGGGGTCCTGCGCCACAAGGGCGAGGTCGATGCTGTGCCGGGCCATCATCTCCTGGGCCCGGGCGGTCAGCGCCTCGGCCTCCGACGGGAACTCGGTGGACTCGGCCTTGGCCAGCAGCGCCCGAACGCGCTGGAGTCGTCCCCGGTCCACCGGAGCGGAGGTGTGCACACCCGGCCGGAAGGTGCCCGGAGGCGGTCCCAGACGGCGCATCGGCGGCAGCACGCGCAACACGGCCAGGAGACGCAGGACCACCTCGACCGCCTCGAACCTCAGCAGGCCGTGCTCGGTGCCCAATCGGGTCAGGTGCTGGTCACCCGTGCCGGGGGCGGTCGCGCCCAGGGCGCGCACCTGCTCGGTCCAGCGCGGGTCCACCGTGGCGGCGGAGTGGCGTTCGAGGTCGGCGGTGACGGCCTCGGCGCACACGGCCGCGGCCAGCGCGCCGGACTCACGGGACACGTGCCGGACCGTCTCCGTGGGCTGCCAGCCGCGCGCCCAGGCGTCGGCGATCGCGAAGAGCAGGGTGTCGAAGAGCGCGCGTCCCGCCGCCCCGGCCCAGGCGGGGTCCTCGGCGTCGGCCAGCCGGGCCGCCGCGAGGTCCACGCCGCCGCCCTCCTGCCCGCGCACGAGCGCCTCTACAGCTCCGGTGACCACCTCCACGGGTGTGTCCGAGGGACCTGGCCCGGCCCACTCGGCCTCGGCCCGCGCGTCGCCGCGTCTGCGGCCCTTCCTGCCCACGGTGGTACTCCCGGTTCGAGAAACTGTCGGGCCCTGCGGCCGTGCGGCCCCCTCCGGGCCGACTGGCCATCCTACCGGCCAGCGGTGGCCTGCGGATTCGGCGGTGGGGTGGGGGAGCACACCCCCGCCGGCCCCGCGGACCGCCCCGGGCCGGTCGGGGAGTGATCGCACCGCGGGGCGCGGACCGACCGGAACTTCCGGGTGGCGGTCCGCCTCGTGGAGGTGGTCAGCGGGCGGTCGTTCGCCGACCGGCTCGACGAACGGGTGCTGGTCCCGCTCGGCCTGACCGTCGGCACCCGGATCGCCGCGCCGGAGGGGCACAGCCCGCCCCTGCCGGGGCCCCGAGTCCGGGACACGGGGCGGCCCCGGCACGGGCGGTGTGACGCGTCAGGGCTTGCGGGCCACTCCGCCGTAGTGCGCCACCTCGCTGATCCGGCCGACCTCGGCGGGGTTCGGCCGCCAGAAGGGGACGGAGACCACCCCGGGCTCCAGGAGCTCCAGCCCGTCGAAGAACCGGCCGATCTCCTCCGGGGTGCGCAGGTGGATGGGGAGCGCCGCGTTCTCGTTCCAGACCGCGGCGGAGTCGACGATCTGTTGGCTGGTGTCGGTGCTGTCGCACAGGGCCAGGAAGCTGCCCGAGGGCAGGGCGTCCACGTAGGCGCGGGCCAGCGCGTAGGTCCGCTCGTCGGCGGGGAAGTGCCCGAGCGTGCCCATGATGTTCAGCCCGATCGGCTGGCTGAAGTTCAGGTGCTCGCGGGCCTCGGCCAGCAGCGCCTCCGGGTCGAGCAGGTCGGCGTCGATGTAGTGGGTGGCGCCCTCGGGGGTGCTGGTCAGGAGTGCGCGCGCGTGGGAGAGCACCATCGGATCGTTGTCGACGTAGACGATCCTGGAGTCGGGCGCGACCCTCTGGGCCACCTCGTGCGTGTTGTCGGCGGTGGGTAGTCCGGTACCGATGTCCAGGAACTGTCTGACGCCCTCCTCACGGGCCAGGTGGGTGACCGTGCGGATGATGAACTGCCGGTCGGCGCGGGTGAGTTCGACGATCTCGGGGAAGGAGCTCGCGACCTGCTCTCCCAGCTCGCGGTCGACCGGGTAGTGGTCCTTGCCGCCCAGCCAGTAGTTGAACACGCGGGCGGAGTGGGCGACGGTCGTGTCCAGGGGGGCGGTGCTCGGGGTGTCCGTCATGGGGGCCTTCCGGTGAGGCGGGGCTGTCACGAGTCAGGCGCAGTATCCTGCCCCGCCGCCCCTGCGAGCAACCCACATCCCTTTGTTCCCAGGGGTTCGCGGGTTCCGGCGGTGCTCTGCGCCGCCGCTTCGGCAGCCAGTCCGATTCCTCCCGAACCGTCCTGCGGAGGGGGCCGGTGCCCGACGCCGAAAGGCGCCCCTTTCCTCACGGAAGCGACCCGGAAACATGCGGCGCCTAGCGTCGTCCCCACCGCAGCCACCGAGGAGTCTCCATGCGTCACGGAACAGGGTCCACGGGCGATGACGCGGCGGGGGCGGCGGGCGCCGCGCGCTGTCCGTACACCGCGCAGACCGCCCTCTCCCCCCAGCAGGACGGCGACCGCGGTCTGGCGCGCGGAGAGGAACCGCCCTGGGAGCAGCTGCGCTCCCGACACGGAGGGCTGGTGTCCGTGGAGGTCTCGCCCGGTGTCCCCGGCTGGCTTCTGCTCGGCTACAAGGAGAACCTCCAGGTCCTGCGCGACCAGACCCACTTCTCCGCCGACCCGCGCCCCTGGAACGCCAGCGGGGCGGCGCCCGTGCGCGGGGCGGCCCTCAGCCACGACGGCGACGAGCACCTGCGCCTGCGCCAGCCGATCGTGGACGCGCTGGCCTCCGTCGGCACCCAACAGCTGGTCCCGGTGGTCCAGCGCGCCGCCGTACACCTGATCGGACGGGTCGAGTCGGCGGGCGCCGCCGACCTCATCGGCCAGTACGCGGCGCCCCTGCCCGCTCTGGCCCTCAACGAACTCCTCGGGCTGCCCGACTCCTACGGGCACCTGCTCGCCGACCTCGGCGCCAACCTGTGGAGCGGCGACCCGGACAGAGCCGCCACCGCCGCACCCGCCGTGCGCGCCTACTTCCGGGGGCTGGTGGCCCGCAAACGCGCGGAGCCGGGTCGGGACCTCACCTCCTTGATCCTGGAGCACCCGCACGGGCTGACCGACGACGAGGCCGTCGAGGCGCTGCACCTGCTGTGGGCGGCGGGCCACGAACCGACCACCCACCTCATCGGCAACGCCCTGCTCAGGCTGATCGAGGACCCCGGAGTGTGGACCGCCTACCTCGGCGGCACACTCACACCGGAGGACTTCGTCGACTACGTCATGTGGACCGAACCCCCGGTCAGCGTGCTCGCCGGGCGCTACGCGACCACGGACATGAGGTTCGCGGGGGCCCGGATCAGGCGGGGCGAGCCGCTGCTCTTCGGGTTCGGCTCCGCGCACACCGACCCCTCCGTCTCCGGTGACACCGCCGACTCCGTGGCCCTGCTGGCGGGGAACCGCGCCCACCTGTCGTGGGGCGCCGGCGCCCACCGCTGCCCGGCCACCGCCTTCACCCGGGAACTGGTGCGCACCGCCATCGACACGGCGCTGGACCGGATGAGGGGCATGGTCATGGCGGTCGAACCGGCCGGACTGCGGTGGCGCCCCGCACCCGGAGTGCACGGGCTGGTGGAGCTGCCCGTGTGGTTCACCCCGACCGGGGAGCGCGAGCAGTCCGGAGCCCGGCCCGAGCCCCGCGAACCGGTCATCAGGCGCAGGAGCCGCCGCAGGACGCGCCTGCCCGCCGCTCAGGGCGCCCGATACCAGGCACCCTTCGCCGAGAAGCCGCACGTCCCCGACCCCCTCGAACAACTTCTGGAGGCCTGGAACCCCCGGAGCTGAGCCCCCGAGGCCGTCCTTCAACCGAACCTCAGCCGCCCTCGGGGTCCACCACGACCAACTCGGGGTGGACGCTCCCCGGATCGTCCAGAATCGGCTGGTCGCCGCCGCGCAGGTGATGGTCGAAGTAGGCGAAGGCGTAGCTCCGCACCAGGTCGACCCCGTGCTCCACCGGGAGGTCGCCGAACTGCCTCCGCCAATCCTCCGGGGTCATCGTGTCCCGCACCCCGAGCTGTTCCATGAGCACGCCCCGGTCCAGGGCGGTGGAGTGTCCGGAGTCGGTGACGCGGATCCACTGGCGCCAACCGGTCAGACCGGCCCAGCGCTCCTCCCAGCCTTCCCATGGGTGTCCCTGACCGTTGGCGAGCAGAGCCAGGGGCTTGTCGATCTCCGCCTCCAGCTGCGCCGGGTAGTAGGGGCCGTCCAGGTTGAGCCCGGCTTCCACGCGCTCCTCGGTGGCCAGCGTCTGGGCGGTGGCGGCACCGCCCCAGGAGTGGCCCACCATGCCGGTCCGGTCGGTCGCGACGAGCTCGGACCAGCGCCAGGCCTGACCGCCCTCCAACTCGTCCAGGAGGAAGGAGACGTCGTCGGCCCGGTTGACCGCGCCCTCCTCCCACTGCTCGGTGGCGCAGGCCCCGCACCACTCCACGAGGCCGTCGGGGAACTCCACCGGGTTTGCCTCGTGGCGGTGGTCGATCCCGGCCACCGCGAAACCGCGGCTGGCCAGGTCCTCACCGAGCGAGGACATCCAGGTGCGCGAGACCCCGGCTCCGGTGGAGATCACCACGAGGGGCAGACCGCGGTCGGTGCGTACCGGGGCGACGTCCGCCACGGAATGGGTACGCACCCTGGCCAGGGTGTCGGCGGGCAGGTGGTCGAATCCCGCCTGCGCGAGAATCGCCGCGGACTCGGCCCCGGTCAGGTAGGGGGCCGCTCGTCCGGCGTCGGTGCGGGCCGGGTACCACAGTGTCACCATGATCTCCCGGTCGCCTCCGAACCACGGGTCCTCGCGGTCGGTGTCCACCAGGTGCAGGTCGGTGGTGCCCACGGGTGCGGGGCCGGTGGGTTCGGGCAGAGCGGCGGTGGGCGGGCGGTCCCGGTCGGTCGAGGCGGCGGCCGGACCGGCGGCGAGGGTGCCGCCCAGGGTCAGGGCCAGGGCGCAGGCCAGGCTCAGGGGCGCGGACGGTCGCCGGGCGGCGGGCCGGGCGCGTGCG